>NZ_JBIUHC010000004.1:0-151438 GCF_044627735.1 Cupriavidus sp. CuC1
GCGGCGCAGGCACGGCAGCGGGCAACGCCATGGGCGGGCGCACCGGCGGCCTGCTGGGCGCGGCGGTTGGCGGCGGTGCAGGTGCTGCGCTGGGCGGCAACGTCTCGCGCAGCAACTCCTACGCGGACGAACGCGGCCGCGGCTACCGCGACGACCGCTACTACCGCAGCGGCTACAAGCGCAAGCACGGCCGTGGCCACAACCATCACGATCACGACGATTGATCTGCATGGCGCAGGCGGGATCATCTCCCGCCCGCCGGCAGCCGGCCTACGACGCCGGCAACAAAAACGGGCCAGGACTGGCCCGTTTTTTTATGCCCCGACGCCGGTCCGAAAACCTGGCCGGGGGTATCATGCATCACCCGATACGCGAGAGCGAACGCGGCACAAGCAACACAAGCGGCGGCCCAAAAACAAACACGCCCATACCGGCGTGGTACGGGCGTGTCCTCCATGTAGTACGGAGAGAGAGCTTTCACTCCCTCCCCGTCGGCCTGTGGAGATCAGCCGAAAGGGATGGAACCGCCATCAAAACCAGTTCCCGCCGACAGGGCGCCTGAATTACAGGGCAGCGGCGCCGTCGGTGAAGACGTCGAACTTGCCGGCCTTGGCGCCGTCGGTGTACGGGTCGAACTTGCCAACGCGGGCGCCATCCGTGAACGGGTCGAACTTGCCGGCACGAGCGCCGTCGGTAAAGCTGTCGAACTTGCCAGCGCGGCCGCCGTTGCTGTAGACCGAAGCCTGGGTGGCGCGGGCGCCATCGGTGTAGGGGTCGAACTTACCGGCCTTGGCAAATGCGGGGGCGGCGGTCAGGGCGGCTGCAAGCGTGGTGGCAGCGGCGATCAGGGCGAAACGTTGGCTTTTCATGATTGAATCCTTTCCACAGGCAGGACACCTAGTCTTCTCAGCAGCCTTCGCTGCAATGCGGCATCCGATGGCTTCATATTAGGCATTTCCCTGATATGAATAAATATTGCCCCAGACAATGATTAGTTGTAGTTTTAACAATAAACAACCCACTTTCCGTAAAAGTTCGCGGGCAAGACTGGAGACTATGTCATGGACCGGCTGCAATCGATGCGCGTCTTTTCCAAAGTGGTCGAGCTCGGCAGCTTTGCTCGTGCGGCGCAACAATTGGAAATGTCCAATGCGGTGGTGACGCGCTACGTGGCCGACCTGGAGAGCCACCTTGGCACGCGCTTGCTCAATCGCACCACCCGCAGCCTGTCGCTGACCGACGCCGGGGAAACCTACCTGCAGCGTTGCCAGCAGATCCTGGAGGATGTAGAGGAGGCCGAGGCCGTGGTGACGGCACGCAGCCAGTCGCTCTCCGGCACGCTACGGCTGGTGACGCCGGTGATGTTCGGCCTGCACCTGCTGCCGGACACGCTGGCGCGCTTCCAGGCCCTGTACCCGGAAGTGGTATTCGACGTGCAGCTGTCGGACCGTATCGTCGATATCGTGGAGGAGGGCCGCGACGTGGGCGTGGTGCTGTCGGACCTGGGGCTGGGCTCGCACCTGGTGGCGCGCCCGCTGATCTCCGCCGAGATCATCCTGTGCGCCTCGCCGGGCTACCTGCGCAAGCACCCGCCGCTGCGCCACGCGCACGAGCTGACCAACCACCGCTGTATCGCAATGCGCCTTCCCACCGCGGAGCATGAGTGGACGCTGTCGGGCCCGGAGGGCGAGGTGACGGTGCCGATCCGCCCGGGCCTGCTGTGCAGCAATGCCGAGCTGGCACACCAGGCGGCGCTGGCCGACATGGGCGTGGCGATGCTGTCATCCTACCTGGCGCGCCCCAATATCGAGGCGGGGCGGCTGACGCACATCCTGCCGCAGTACCAGTTGCCGAAACGCGATATCAGCGTGGTCTACCCGAGCCGCAAGTTCCTGCCGACCAAGGTCCGCGCCTTTATCGATTTCCTGCTCGAAGAGGGCAAGATCCGCAACGACAACCAGTAAGGGAATCGCAGGATCGAGGGATAAAGGGATAAAAGGCAAGCGCGGAGCCGGCAGGACGCCGGCTCCGCGCGCGACTCACTCCTCCTCGGCGTCGGCCGTGGCTTCGTCGTCGGCGCGGGACTTGCCGGTAGCGCGCTTGGCTGCCGGCGTCTTGGCCGCGGCTTTCTTCGCTGCGGGTGCCTTCTTGGCGGCGGGGGCCTTCTTGGCCGCCACCTTCTTGGCCGGCGCCTTGGCCTTGCTCACCGTTTCGGCAGCCTGATCCTCGCCGCCAGCCTTGGCGGACGTGGTCTTGGCCGCTGCGCCCTTGGCCGCGGTCTTGGCGCCCGCCTTGGGCTCGCGCGCCTCGAACTCGAAGCCGATCTTGCCGTCCGGCTGCTTGGCCAGGAAGGCCTTGAAGTTGCGCCCGGTGCGCGATGACTTGAAGCCGGTCAGCAGGTCCGTGCGGCCCACGCCCAGCAGCTTGCCGATCTGCTCGCGCGAGATCTCCTGCTGCAGGATGATCTTGCCCGTGGTGAAGTCGCAGGTCTTGGGCACGGCCACGCTGTTCTCGCACACGTACTTCATGCCGTGCTCGTACACCGAGCCGCCGCACTTGGGACAGGCACCAACCGCTTCCTGCTCGCTGAAGTCGACCGGCTCGCCGTCGTTGTCGTCGTCGTTCTGGCCGAAGTCGAATTCCATCTTGTAATGGCCTTCGTCGTCCTTGCCCAGCTTGAGGATGGCGGCGAACGGCCGGCCCATCTTGCTGCGGAAGCCTTGCAGCGGACCGATTTCCTTCTTCAGCAGCAGTTCTTCGACCTCGTCGATCTCGAACTGGCGCCCACCCGGGATCTTGCTGATCGAGAATTCGCACGCGGTGCAGGCAAAGCGGCGGTAGTTCTCCTTGACCTGGCTGCCGCACTGCGGGCAGGGCGTGGCCAGCGTCGCGTAGTCGCCCGGAATGGTGTCGCTGTCGTATTCCTTGGCGCGCTTGACGATTTGCTGCGTCATCTGCGCGATCTCGCGCATGAACTCGTCGCGCTTGAGGCCGCCGCGCTCGATCTGCGACAGCTTGTGCTCCCATTCGCCGGTCAGCTCGGCCTGGGTCAGTTCCTGCACGCCCAGGCCGCGCAGCAGCGTCATCAGCTGGAAGGCCTTGGCGGTGGGAATCAGCTCGCGGCCTTCGCGCACCAGGTATTTCTCGGCGAGCAGGCCTTCGATGATGGCCGCGCGCGTGGCTGGCGTGCCCAGGCCCTTGCCGGCCATGGCCTCGCGCAGCGCGTCGTCGTCCACCAGCTTGCCGGCGCCTTCCATGGCGGACAGCAGCGTGGCTTCGTTGTAGCGCGCGGGCGGCTTGGTGGTCAGCATCACGCCGTCGACCTTGTCGACCTTGACGCGCTCGTCCTTGGCCACCGCCACCAGGTTGGCCTCGTCGCCCTGGGCTTCACGGCCATAGACCACCAGCCAGCCGGGATTGACCAGGACCTTGCCCTCGGTCTTGAAATGATGGCCGGCCACCTCGGTAATGCGGGTGGTGACCTGGAACTCGGCCGCCGGGAAGAACACCGCCAGGAAGCGGCGCACCACCAGGTCATACAGCTTCTGCTCCGGCTCCGAGAGGTTCTTCGGGGCTTGCAGCGTCGGGATGATAGCGAAGTGATCGCTGATCTTGCTGTTGTCGAAGATCTTCTTGTTGGGCTTGATCCACCCGCTGGCCAGCACCTTCTTGGCGTGCGGCAGGTAGTTCGGCGAGCTCTCGGCCAGCATGTCCATGGTCTGCTTGACCGTGTCCAGGTAGTCCTCGGGCAGCGCGCGCGCATCGGTACGCGGGTAGGTCAGCACCTTGTGCTTTTCGTACAGCGCCTGGGCCAGGCCGAGGGTGTTCTTGGCCGAGAAGCCGAAGCGCGAGTTGGCCTCGCGCTGCAGCGTGGTCAGGTCGAACAGCGCCGGCGACTGCTGCGAGGACGGCTTGGACTCTTCGGTGACGGTGCCGGTCTTGTCACGGCAGGCCGCCACGATGCTCTTGGCCTCGGCCTCGCTCCACAGGCGCGACTCGCGCGTCTCGGGATCGAACTCGCTCTTCTTGAACTTGGGGTCGAACCAGCGGCCTTCATAGAGGCCGGCGGCGGCGATGAACTCGGCGCGCACTTCCCAGTAGTCGCGCGGGATGAACTTCTTGATCTTCTCTTCGCGCTCCACCACGATCGACAGCGTGGGGGTCTGCACCCGCCCAACCGTGGTCAGGAAGAAGCCGCCGCCCTTGCTGTTGAACGCGGTCATGGCGCGCGTGCCGTTGATGCCCACCAGCCAGTCGGCTTCCGAGCGGCAGCGCGCGGCGTCCGCCAGCGGCAGCATGTCGGCATCGTCGCGCAGGCGGGCAAAGCCGTCGCGGATTGCCTGCGGCGTCATGGACTGCAGCCACAGGCGCTGCACCGGCTGCTTGGCCTTGGCCTGCTGCTGGATCAGGCGGAAGATCAGCTCCCCTTCTCGCCCCGCATCGCAGGCGTTCACCAGGCCGGTGACGTCCTTGCGCTTGATCAGGCGGTTGAGCACCTTCAGCCGCGACTCGGTCTTGGGGATGGGGCGCAGGTCGAAGTGGGGGGGAATCACCGGCAGGTTGGCGAAGCTCCACTTGCCTCGCTTGACTTCGTATTCGTCCGGGGCGGCGATTTCAACCAGGTGGCCGACGGCCGACGAAAGAACGTAATCGTCACTTTCGAAGTATTCGTCGTGCTTGGTAAAGCCCCCGAGGGCACGGGCGATATCGGCCGCAACCGATGGCTTTTCCGCGATGATGAGGGCTTTTGACATGGATCGGATCCTTGCTGGCCGCACTCTGGCGACCTGCGAATTGTTGCCACTAAGGGCTCTGCACTATATGTAAACAGCGAGCTTGGGGCTTTGAGGCGCCAATAATAAGCGCGGTTCCGACGGCGGTGCAAGCAAGCTGCCTCCGCCGTCGCCGTCAAACGGGCGCTGCTGGCATGCGGGCCGGCCCTGAACAGCCGCTGCCCGCTTCGTTTTTTGACTGCATTTTTCCGGCGGTGCTCCCGGCCTGCGCCTAGCGCCGATGACCGGAGTTAGACGTCGTTAGCGTGCGGCGCCAGCCACTCGAGCACGTCCGGGACTTCCGCGCCGGCTGTCGCCGGCATGGCCGCGCCGCGCGCCAGCATGCGCTCGAGCACTTCGATGTGCGGCAAAAGTGTCCCGTAGAACTGCGGGGCTCCACCCGCCGCCGGCTGCACCAGCAGCGTCGGAAAGTTGTCGATATCCAGGTCGCCCAGCTGGTCGGCATGGGTTTCGATATCGATCCACACGAAGCAATCGCCAGGAAACCGGGCGGCAAGCGCCGCGAACGCCTCCTGGTAGGTGCCGCAGGTGCCGCACCAGGCTGCGCACAGGCAGGCTACCAGGCGGCCTTGCGGACGCGCTGCCAGCGCTTGGGCGATCGCGCCCTGGTCCTGCTCCGGAAAGTAAACGGTCATGGCGGGGGAAACATGAGCCTTTTCAGGCACGGGAAATCGTTTGATTGTAGCGGCCGCCAGGAAATCCGTATTTTGGCCCGCGGTCCTGGGATCGCTCACTAGCTTACACGCCGATAGACATTGCCCGGCAGACGCTCCACCGCGCCCGCCAGTTCCAGGGCCAGCAGGCTGGCCACCACTTGCTCGGGCGGCAGGGCGGTACGCGCGCACAGCGCGTCCAGCGTGACGGGGTCGTGGGTGAGCGTCAGGCCGAGGACATCGTCGAGCGCCGGCATAGGTGCCGGCGCCACCGGCCGGGCGGCATCCCCGGCCATGCCAAGTTCCTCGAGCACGTCCTGCGCGGTTTCCACCAGCTTGGCGCCCTGGCGGATCAGCAGGTGGCAACCCTTGGACAACGGCGCATGGATCGAGCCGGGAATGGCGTAGACCTCGCGCCCCATCTCGGCCGCCAGCCGCGCCGTGATCAGCGACCCCGAGCGCGCCGCCGCCTCCACTACCAGCACGCCGCGCGCGAGCGCCGCGATGATGCGGTTGCGTTGGGGGAAGTGGTGGCTGCGCCCGGGCATGCCGAGCGCGAACTCGCTGACGATGGCGCCATGAGACGCGATGCGGTGGGCCAGGTCGCGGTGGCGGGCAGGGTAGACCAGGTCGGCGCCGGTGCCGATCACCGCCACGGTGCCGCCAGTGCCCTCCAGCGCCCCCTCATGGGCCGCGCCATCGATGCCCAGCGCGAGCCCCGACACCACGGCCAGCCCGGCGCCGGACAACACGCGGGCGAAGCGCCGCGCGTCCTCCACGCCCTGCACGGTGGCGCTGCGCGCGCCGACCATGGCAATGGCCGGGCCGCCAAGCGCTTCCAGCCGGCCTTTGACGTACAGCACCAGCGGCGGGTCGGACAGATCCAGCAAGGGGCGGGGATAGGCGGCATCGGCCAGCGTCACCACATGGTTGCCGGGCTCGGCGGCCCAGGCCACGGTGCGCTCGACCAGCGCCATGGTGACGGCATCGGGCGGTGCCAGCAGTGCCCGGGCATGCTTCTCGGGAATGACACCAGCCAGTGCGCTGACGGTTTGCGCCAGCAGTTGGTGCGGCAGGCCGAAGATGGCCAGCAACTGGCGCAAGGCGCCTGTGCCCAGGCCGCGGGCACCGGTCAGCCGCAGCCACGCCTCGATGTCGGCGGTGCTGCGGGTGGTGACGGGCACCGGCGCCGGGTTGGCGCCGGCTGCTGCCAGCCCGGTCAACGCGGCGATGTCACGCGGTCGCCCACCTCGATCGCGTTCGAGGCATCGGTGACCAGGGCATAGGCCACGCCGGGAAACACGCGGAACACGAAGGCCAGGCCATAGCGCTCGTCGGGCAACAGGATGGCGCGGTTGCCGTCCGTGCGATCGCGCACCACCTGGCCGGCGCGCGACAGCGCGAGCACGTGGCCGGGCTCGAGGCCCGCGGCGGTGCCGATATTAAGCACGACCACCTGCTTGGCGCCGCCGAACTGCACGCCGCCGTAGACCGCCGCGATGCGGCCATCGAGCATGCCATCCGGCGCACGCGGCACATAGCGCACCGGCTCGCGCGCCGGCTGGGGCATCAGCAAGGTGCCGGAGCCCATTTCCTGCTGGGCCTGGGTGACCTTGACGGTGGTTACCGCGTCGAAGCCTTCCGGCAGGCGCGACACGCGGACATTGCCCTGGTACTCGGCCTCGTAGCCCAGCACGACGCCGGTGACGGGATCCTTGATCGGCTTGACCGGCTTGAAGGCCTGCCAGTCGCTGCCGACCACCGCCTCGGGCGGAGAGACGCCGCGCGCGTAGGCGGTGTCGCCCATGCCCAGGTAGACCCGCGACTCGGGCAGGGCGATGATGCGCGCCGAGGTCTCCAGCGTGCCCTCGTCCACCACCAGCGGGCGGATCAGGAATGGCTCGACGTCCTTGGCGGAAATGCTGGCGATGGCGCCCTCGGGCCCGCCTTCGCTGCGCACGCCCGGCGTGAGCCGCACCGTGCCGCCGGCATCGGGGCTGGTGGAGAGCCAGGCGCGGCCGTCGCGCTGAATCAGGTACAGGACCTGGCCGGGATAAATCAGGTGTGGATTGTGGATCTGCTGCTGGTTCATGCCCCACAGCTCGGGCCAGCGCCAGGGCTGGCGCAGGAAGCGCCCGGAGATCCCCCAAAGCGTGTCGCCCCCGCGCACGACATACTGCTGGGGCGCGTCCGAAGCCAGGTCGGCGGCGGCAATGCCTTGTTGCGCGGTGACGGTGGCCTGGGCCCGCTGGGCCGTGGTGACGGTAAGATCGGCGGCATGCACTGGCGCCCCTGTGACGGCAGTGATTCCGGCCGCACACATTATCCAACGGGCAAACGCGTACGGCCTGCGGCCCGGCGCCGCCTGGTGTTCTTTGGTAAGATCGCGCATTTTCTCGAACCGGCTGGCAGAACAGCCGGATTGACCCTGGAGAGCGCGCCTGTTGCGGCGCGCCTTGAATTTTTGTACTTGCGCCCCGATTCTGCATGTAAACACCCGTAGCCGCAACGCGCGGGTCACATGTGTGAGCCGCAGGCGTTGCGCCCCAGCATCATGGCTAAACTCGATATCCTGACCTACCCCGATCCCCGCCTGCATACCGTGGCAAAACCGGTTGCCGTGGTGGACGACCGCATTCGCCGCCTGGTGCAGGACATGGCCGAGACCATGTACGAAGCCCCCGGCATCGGCCTGGCCGCGACCCAGGTGGACGTGCACGAACAGGTGGTGGTGATCGATATCTCCGAGACCCGCGACGCGCTGCAGGTGTTCATCAACGCGGAGATCGTCTGGTCCAGCGACACCCGCAAGGTGGCGGAAGAGGGTTGCCTGTCGGTGCCCGAGGTCTACGACCGCGTCGAGCGCCCGGACCATGTGCGCGTGCGCGCCCTGAACGAGAAGGGCGAGCCCTTCGAGATCGAAGCCGACGGCCTGCTTGCCGTGTGCATCCAGCACGAGTTGGACCACCTCAAGGGCAAGGTCTTCGTCGAGTACCTGTCGCCGCTCAAGCTCCAGCGCATCAAGGCCAAGCTGGCCAAGCTGCACAAGCGCGAGCGCACCCGCATGTAAGGCAGCCGGCGCCGGCCGCGCTCCGGTACCGGTCTGCTATCGTATTGCCTTCCCGATGAATCAAGTTACCGGCCGCTGATGCGGCCGGTGCCGCTTTATGCCGGAGCGCGCCATGTCCCAAGCCGCAAGCCCATCCCAAGCCTTGCGCGTTGCCTTTGCCGGCACGCCCGAATTCGCCCGCGTGGCGCTCGAAGCCATCCACGCCGCTGGTTTTCCGGTGGTGGCGGTGCTCAGCCAGCCCGACCGGCCAGCCGGCCGCGGCCTGCAGCTGCAGGCCAGCCCGGTCAAGCAGTACGCGCTGGAGCAGGGCCTGGGCCCGGTGCTGCAGCCGCGCTCGCTGCGCCGTAACGGCAAGTATCCCGAAGAGGCCGGCGCCGCCGTGGACACGCTGGCGCAGATCGCCCCGGATGTCATGGTGGTGGCCGCCTACGGCCTGATCCTGCCGGCCGAGGTGCTGGCGCTGCCGCGCTACGGCTGCCTGAACATCCATGCCTCGCTGCTGCCGCGCTGGCGGGGCGCCGCGCCCATTCACCGCGCCATCGAGGCCGGCGACGCGCACACTGGCATCACGCTGATGCAGATGGACGAAGGGCTGGACACCGGCGCGATGATCCAGGGCGAAACAGTGCCGATCGGCCCAGACGACACCACCGGCACCCTGCACGACACACTGGCCGCGCTCGGCGGGCGCATGGTGGTGCAGGCGCTGCGCCGCCTCTGCGTGGGCCAGCCGCTCGCCGGCACGCCGCAGCCGGCCGAGGGCGTGACCTATGCCGAGAAGATCGCCAAGGAAGAAGCGCCGCTGGACCTGCGCCGCCAGGCTGCGGTGCTGGCCGCCCAGGTGCGCGCCTTCAACCCGTTCCCCGGCGCCACCGTGCAGGTCGGCGAGACCGTCATCAAGTGCTGGCAGGCCCAGCCGCTGGCGGCCACGGCCAGCCACCCGCAGGCGCCGGGCACCGTGCTCGCGGCGGATGCCGACGGCGTGGTGATCGCCTGCGGCGAGGGCGCGCTGCGCGTGACCGAGCTGCAAAAGCCGGGCGGCCGCCGCGTGCCGGCCCAGCAGTTCCTGCAAAGCATGCCGCTGCCGCCGGGTACCCGCTGCGCCGTGCCTGGAGGCACGGCATAATCGCCCTGCGCCTGCGGCAAAGCCACCAGGGCTGACTTGCCGGCAGCGCACTTTGCCTCCCATTCACCGGCAGCCAACCATGCTCGGCATTACTGACCTTCCCTTGTTCGTCGGCGCGGTATTCCTGCTCAATGTGACGCCTGGCCCGGATACGGCCTATATCGTCGGGCGCAGCGTGGCGCAGGGCAGGGCGGCGGGCGTGGTCTCCGCGCTCGGCGTCAGTGCCGGCTGCTGCGTGCACTCGCTGGCCATCGCCTTTGGCCTGACCGCGTTGCTGGCGGCCTCGGCCACCGCCTTTACCCTGATCAAGTTTGCCGGCGCAGCCTACCTGGTGTGGCTTGGGCTACGCCTGGTCTGGCAGCGATCCGCGCCCCCCAGCGCAGACGAGGCCCCCGCCGCGCAGCCGGGCACGCGCGGCCTGCGCGCTTTGTTCATGCAGGGCTTCCTCACCAATGTGCTGAATCCAAAGGTGATCCTGTTCTTCATTTCCTTCTTCCCGCAGTTTGTCGATCGCCACGCCGAGCACCAGGCCCTGGCATTCCTGGCCCTGGGCGGCGTCATGGTGGCGATGTCGACGCTATGGAACAGCCTGGTGGCATGGATGGCGGGTACCCTGACCCGCCGCGCCAGCGAAGTGCCGCTTCTCAAGTGCTGGCTGGATCGCATTGTGGGCGTGGCCTTCATCGGGCTGGGCGCGCGCCTGGCCTTCGCCCAACGCTAGGGACGGTTGCCGAACACGCCGGGGCAACGAACGGCCGCCGGCGCCTGCTGCCCTTTTTTTAGGCAGGCTGCGGTTGAATTTCCGGGCCGGGGTACTATCTAAACAGCACCGCGTCACGCTTTCCGTAGCACGGCCAGCCCGGCCACCCGGTGTGCGCGCGAGGATGATTTTTTCGGAGATCAAGACAATGTTCAACTGGGTCAAGACCTTCATGCTGATGGCCGCCATCACGGCGCTGTTCATCGTCATCGGCGGCATGATCGGCGGCCGCAGCGGCATGATGTTCGCGCTGATCATGGCGCTGGGCATGAACTTCTTCTCGTACTGGTTCTCGGACAAGATGGTCCTGCGCATGTACAACGCGCAGGAAGTCGACGCGAGCACCGCACCGCAGTTCTACGGCATGGTGCAGGAGCTGGCGCAGCGCGCCCAGCTGCCGATGCCGCGCGTGTACCTGATCAACGAGGATGCGCCCAACGCCTTTGCCACCGGCCGCAATCCGGAGCATGCCGCGGTTGCGGCCACCACCGGCATCCTGCGGGTGCTGTCGGAGCGCGAGCTGCGCGGCGTGATGGCCCATGAGCTGGCCCACGTGCAGCACCGCGACATCCTGATCTCGACCATCGCCGCCACCATGGCCGGTGCCATCGCCGCGCTGGCCAACTTCGCCATGTTCTTTGGCGGGCGCGACGAGAACGGCAACCGCTCCAACCCCATCGCCAGCATCGCGGTGGCAATCCTGGCCCCGCTGGCGGCCTCGCTGATCCAGATGGCGATCTCGCGCGCCCGGGAGTTCGAGGCGGACCGCGGCGGCGCCACCATCAGCGGCGACCCGCAGGCGCTGGCGATGGCGCTCGACAAGATCCACCGCTATGCGCAGGGGATTCCGTTCCAGACGGCGGAGCAGCACCCGGCCACGGCGCAGATGATGATCATGAACCCGCTCTCTGGCGGCGGCATCGCCAACCTGTTCTCCACCCACCCGGCGACCGAGGAACGGGTGGCGCGGCTGATGCAGATGGCCCAGACCGGCGTCTATCCGGTGTAAGCGCGGTCCAAGCGCGGCCTAAGCGCGGTCCAGGCCCCTGCGCTAGCCCCTCGCCGCGGCCAGTCCGGCGCAAAAACGCCGGCCCCCGCCCCATACAGGGTAAACTGCCCGCCGTGCTTCCCCGGAAGCGGCGGGCAGTGTGTTTTTGGCCTCGCCCGGCCTTGCCGCCAGTCCTCGCCGCTTGCGGCTTGCCCCCTGCCACCCCGTTTCACCGTCTCACTGCCCCACTGTCATGCGCCTGCAACACGAATCCCTCGCCTTCCAGATGCTCGCCGCCGCGGCTGCCGTACGCGGCGTCAACGAAGGCAGCGCGCTGCCGCTGGCCATCGAGAACGCCGCCGCCCAGTACCGCCTGGACCGCGTGCGCGACGCCGCCGCGCGTGGCGCCCTGCAGGACCTGGCCTACCGCACCATGCGCCAGTTCGGCACGGCGCGCGCGCTGGTCACCAAGCTGGTGACCCGGCCGCCCGGCGCGCTGGTGGATTCGCTGCTGGCCGTGGCCCTGGCGCTGCTGGTCGAGGACGAGCGGGGCGAGGGCGGCTATACCGAGTTCACCGTGGTCGACCAGGCCGTCAGCGCGGCGGCTTCCGAGCCCAAGACCGCGCACGCGCGCGGGCTGGTGAACGCCGTGCTGCGCCGTTTCCTGCGTGAACGCACGGCACTCCTGGCCGAGGTGCGCCAGGATGACGAAGCGCGCTGGAACCTGCCCGCATGGTGGCTGGACGCGCTGCGCAAGGCGTACCCGGACCAGTGGACCGCACTGGCCGAGAGCGCCAATGTGCGCCCGCCCATGACCCTGCGCGTCAACACCGCGCGGGTCTCGGTGCCTGACTACCTCAAGCGCGTGCTCAATGCCGGCATGGCGGGCGTGGCCATCGGCCCGCAGGCCGTGCGGCTGGTACGCGCGTTCCCCGTGTCGCAGATCCCCGGGTTTGCCGAGGGCGATGTCTCGGTGCAGGACGCCGGCGCGCAAATGGCCGCGCCACTGCTGGACCTGGCCGACGGCCAGCGCGTGCTCGACGCGTGCGCCGCGCCCGGCGGCAAGACCGGCCATATCCTGGAACTCGCTAACGTAGAAGTCACCGCGCTCGAGAGCGACGCGCAGCGCGCCACGCGCATCGACGAGAACCTCGCGCGCCTGGGCCAGCAAGCCACCGTGGTGGTAGGCGACGCCAGCCGCCCGCAAGACTGGTGGGACAACCGCCAGTACGACCGCATCCTGGCCGACGTGCCGTGCTCCGCCTCGGGCATCGTGCGCCGCCACCCGGACATCCGCTGGCTGCGCCGCGAGGTGGATATCCCCCGCCTGGTCACCGAGCAGCGGCGCATCGTGTCGCAGCTCTGGAACCTGCTCAAGCCGGGCGGCATCCTGGTCTATGTCACCTGTTCTATTTTCCCAACGGAGAATGAAGAGCAGGCGCGCTGGTTTGGTGCACAGCTACCAGATGCGATACGATTGCAGGCGCCCGGCCAGATGCTGCCCGGTAGCAAGGATCAGTTGGCCGGTGGCGGAAATGGCAGCCAGGAAGGCCTGCCCACCGATCACGATGGCTTCTTCTACGCCCGTTTCCAGAAACGACCCTGACCGATCCCAATCGATCCCAATGCCGAACCCGCTTCGCTTGTTCGTCCTTCGCGTCCCAGACGACAGTGCGTGCGTGCCCCTTGCTGCAGCTGGTGCAACTGGTGCTGCTGGTGCAATAGCCGGCCCCGGCCCGGCATGCAGCGCGCGCGCGCGGCTGGCGTCGTGGTGGCTCGCGGCGACGATCATGCTCGGCGTGCTGATGACGCTGATCGCGCTGCCGGGCACGGCACGCGCCGACGGCATTGAAGTCAACGAGGCCCGCATCGAGTACCAGGACGGCGGCTTCGACCTGGCCGCGAGTTTCGATTTCGATCTGCCGCCGCCGCTTGAAGACGCGCTCAACAAAGGCATCTCGCTGTATTTCGTCGTCGATTTCCAGCTCACCCGCCCACGCTGGTACTGGTTCGACGAAAAGCCCGTCAATGCCAGCCGCAGCGTGCGGCTGTCCTACCATCCGCTCACGCGCCAGTACCGCGTTTCCACCGGCGGCCTGCAATTGCCGTTCATGCGCCTGAAGGGCGCGCTGCAGTTCATCCAGCGCGTGCGTGGCTGGCGCGTGTTCGAGCGCAATATGGTCAAGCCGGGCGAGACCTACCAGGCCGAAGCGCGCATGCGCCTGGACCTGACGCAACTGCCCAAGCCGTTCCAGATCAATGCCGTCAACACGCGCGAGTGGAACCTGGCATCGGAATGGCGGCGCTTCAACTTCACTGTGCCGACCGAATTCCCGCCGCCGACCGCGCCCACGCCAGCGCCGCAACTCGTGCCCGTACCGGTGCCGCCACCCGTGCCGGCGCCGGCGTCCGCCGCATCCGCCCCGGTGGCAGGCGAAACGCGCGCGGTGCCGTTCGCGCAGACCGTATCGACCGTGCTCTCTCCCACCACCCTGGTGCAGCCGGCCGCAGGCCAGCCATGAGCGCGCCCCCCAGCCTGTGGGACAGCCGGTTCCGGCGCGTGCTTTACCGCGTCGTGGCGGGCATCATCGTGTTCCTGGCGCTGGTGCTGGTAGCGCTGCTTGCCGGCGCCTCGGCCAATACGGAATTCTTCGATCGGTACTTCACGCTGCTGTTCAAGATCAACCTGGTGATCGGCATCCTGCTGGTGCTGATCATCGGCGCGCTGGCGCTGACCTTGTGGCTGCGCTATCGCCGCGGCAAGTTCGGCACGCGGCTGATGACCAAGCTCGCCGTGTTCTTCGGCGTGGTGGGTGTGCTGCCCGGCGTGCTGATCTACCTGGTGTCCCTGCAGTTCGTCTCGCGCAGCATCGAGTCCTGGTTCGACGTGCGGGTCGAGACCGCGCTCGAGGCCGGCCTCAACCTTGGCCGCTCCACCATCGACAGCTCGCTGTCGGACCTGCAAGGCAAGGCGCGGCTGATGGCCGACCAGCTCACCAGCTCGCCCAATGTCGCCACTTCGCTGCAGCTCAACCGGCTGCGCGAGCAATACGGCGTGCAGGAAGCCGCCATCTTCACCGGCAGCGGCCGCGTGATCGCCACGGCGTCGAGCAACTATGCGTCGCTGGTGCCGGACCTGCCCTCTGGCGTGCTGGCCGAGCAGGCCCGGCTGGCCGGCGGCTATGCCGCGGTGGAAGGGGGCACCGATCCGTCGGTCGATAGCCATCACCAGCCCGAGCGTACCGATGGCAGCCACCTGTACCTGCTGCGCGTCATCGTGCCGCTGGGCCCCGCGCCCACCGCGCCCACCGTGCAAACCGACGCAGCCACACCCGCGGATAGCGCCAGCCGGCCCGCGGGCAAGCCGCCCCTCAATGCCGCCAGCCGCTGGGCCGGCTCGGGGCTGTCCGTCGAGCGCCGCCCCGAGGACGCCGCATCGTCCGGCTTCGGGCTGGTGGGCGACACGGTGCGCGAGGAGCGCTACCTGCAGGTCGTGCATCCGGTGCCGGCAGCGTTGGCGCGCAATGCCGACGAAGTCCAGCGCGCCTACCAGGAGTACCAGGAAAAGGCGCTCGGCCGCACCGGCCTGCGCAAGATGTATATCGGCACACTGACGCTCACGTTGTTCCTCGCGGTGTTCATCGCCGTGATGCTGGCGCTGTTGCTCGGCGGGCAGCTGGCGCGGCCGTTGCTGATGTTGCTGCAAGGGACCAAGGAAGTGGCCGAGGGCGACCTCTCGCCCAAGCGCGAGCTCAAGAGCCGCGACGAGCTCGGCATGCTGACCCAGCAATTCAACATGATGACGCGCCAGCTGTCGGAAGCGCGCATCGCGGTGGAGCAGAACCGCAGCGCGCTCGAGAAATCGACGGCCTATCTCGAGAGCGTGCTGCAGAACCTCACCGCCGGCGTGTTCGTGTTCGATCGCCGCTTCGTGCTGATCACCGCCAACCCCGGGGCCGAGCGCATTTTCCGCCAGCCGTTTACTGGCGCGCTGGGCCAGCCCATCGACAGCATCCCGGCCCTGGGCGAGTTCGGCGACATCGTGCGGCAGGCCTTCTCCGAGCAGAGCACCAGTGAAATGCTGGGTGGCGCGCAGCACTGGCAAAAGCAGATCGAGCTGCCGCAGGGCGACGAGGAACAGGCACTCACGCTGCTGGTGCGCGGCGCGCGCCTGCCGGGCGGGCGCGGCGACGAGCGCGACGAACCCGGCTACGTGGTGGTATTCGACGACATCTCCGATGTGATTTCCGCTCAACGCTCGGTAGCGTGGGGCGAAGTGGCACGGCGCCTCGCGCATGAGATCAAGAACCCGCTGACCCCGATCCAGCTCTCGGCCGAGCGCCTGCAGATGAAGCTCTCGCCCAAACTGGAGGGCGCCGACGTCGATGTGCTCAAGCGCGGCGCCACCACCATCGTCAACCAGGTGGCGGCCATGAAGCGCATGGTCGACGACTTCCGCGATTACGCGCGCACGCCGCCAGCGCTGTTGCAGTCACTGCAGCTCAACGGCCTGGTCGCCGAAGTGCTGCATCTCTACGGCATCGACGACACGGGCACGCACGAGCATGCCGTGATCCATCCGTCGCTGGCGGGCAGCCCGCCTGAAATCAAGGGCGATCCGACGCAACTGCGCCAGGTGATTCACAACCTGCTGCAAAACGCCCAGGATGCCGTGGCGGACAACGTAAGCGCGGCTAGGGCGGCGCCCCATATCGCTCTGCACACCGAGACTGTAGAATACAAAGATTCTGCCGGCGAAGACCGGCAGGCCGTCAAGCTCACCATTGCGGATAATGGTCCCGGCTTCGCTCCGCGCATCCTTAGTCGCGCGTTCGAGCCGTATGTGACCACCAAGGCCAAAGGAACAGGCCTGGGTCTTGCGATGGTGAAGAAGATCATTGACGAACACGGCGCACGCATCGAGTTGCGCAATCGCATGGAGGGCTCCGAAATCATCGGGGCGCAGATCTCCATCCTGTTCGTTAAACTGGCATAGTCAATGTGCGGCCCCGAACCCGGCAAGCCGCGGTGGGGTCAAGAGGGGAAGTATGGCAACCATCCTCGTAGTCGACGACGAAATGGGTATCCGGGAGTTGCTCTCGGAGATCCTCAGCGACGAAGGCCATGTGGTCGAAGTGGCAGAAAACGCGCAGAAAGCGCGCGAGTACCGTGCCGGCAATACGCCTGACCTGGTGCTGCTTGACATCTGGATGCCCGATACCGACGGCGTCACGCTGCTCAAGGAGTGGTCGGCCCAAGGCTTGCTCTCCATGCCCGTCATCATGATGTCGGGGCACGCAACCATCGATACCGCGGTGGAAGCAACCAAGATTGGCGCGCTCAATTTCCTCGAGAAGCCAATTGCCTTGCAAAAGCTGCTGTCGGCGGTCGAGCAGGGCCTGGCGCGTGGCATCGAGCGTCCGCGCTCGGGCGTGGCCGCAGGCGCGGCGCTGCCCGCGAGCGGCAATGGCGAGGGCACTGCGGCGATTGCCGCGGAAAGCGCCGCCGAGACCGCCAACGGCAGCCCGCAGCGCTTGCCCGAAGCCGAGATGCATTTCTCCTTCGACATGCCACTGCGCGAAGCTCGCGACCTGTTCGAGCGCGCCTACTTCGAATACCACTTGCTGCGCGAGCACGGCAGCATGACCCGCGTCGCCGAGAAAACCGGCCTCGAACGCACCCACCTGTATCGCAAGCTCAAGCAGCTTGGCGTGGAACTCGGCCGCAACAAGCCGGAACCTGCAGAACAATGATGCGGTGATGCACGCAGCGCTTGACCGGGTCGAAAAGCGCTGCTATGATTTCGCTTCTTTGGCCCGGTAGCTCAGTCGGTAGAGCAGAGGATTGAAAATCCTTGTGTCGGCGGTTCGATTCCGTCCCAGGCCACCAGCATTACGAAAAAGCCCGAGATCTGAAAAGGTCTTGGGCTTTTTTCATTGTGCCCATGGTTTCATCGCTGCCTTTCTGGCCGTTCAGGCCTTTCAGGCGCGTCCGAGAGACGAAGCCTGGCGCGCACAACACTTCCTCACCCCACACGCATGTAGCCGCTTAGAACACGGCCAGGACGCGTCTATCGCCCCCTTTGCAGGGGCACGCCTCACGCAGGCCGGACCTTGCAATATCGCCTGCCACCGCCTAATGTTCAGGCACGAATTTTTTCATCCAATGCCATCGCGCCCGCGATTATCGGCATTGCGCCAATTACACCAAAAATCCGGCTTTCGCATTTGGTCCTGACCTCCGATTTTCGCGATGTCATGTCACCATCCATGCCATCCCGATAGCGATTCAGCAAAACACGCCGCGCATTCGATACTCCCGGTTCATTCAAAACAAGCCGCACGTGCATTGACGCTGAAAGGCGAAAAACGAAACACTGCGCGCTCCCGCCCATCACTGCAAACCCGATGCACGCGCCTTCCCCCGATGCCTTGGCCGAACCCGTCCACGCTGCCGAACAGCACCGCGCAAGCGTACCTGCGCCTGCGAGCACGCTCTGTCAGCGCCTGGTTGCGGAAGGACTCGGCACGGCGCTGCTGGTGGCGGTAGTGATAGGCTCGGGCATTCGCGCGCAGCAGTTAGCCGGCGGCAATGTCGCGCTGGCCTTGCTGGCGAACTCGCTGGCCACGGGAGGCGGGCTGATTGCGTTGTTGCTCGCGCTGGGGCCGGTCTCGGGTGGGCACTTCAACCCGGTCGTCACGCTCTCGGCGATGGTGCGCGGCGCGCTGCCGGCGCGCGATGCCTGGCGCTACGGGCTGGTGCAGATGGGCGGCGCCATTGCAGGGGTCGCCTGCGCGCATGCGATGTTTGGCGAGCCGATGCTGGCCTGGTCGGCGCAAAGCCGGACCGGGCCATCGATGTGGTGGAGCGAGTTCGTCGCCACCTTTGGCCTCATCGGCGTGGCGATCGGCACCGGGCGCAGCCGGCCCGGACTGGTGCCGTTCGCGGTAGCGGGCTATATCACGGCGGGGTACTGGTTCACGGCATCGACGTCATTCGCCAACCCGGCGCTGACCCTTGCGTGCGCGCTGACGGCAACCTTCACCGGCATTCGCGCCATCGATGTGCCGGGCTTCGTGCTGGCGCAGATAGCGGGCGGGTTGAGCGCCACACTGGTCTTCCACTGGTTGCTGCGAGCCCCGGCTGTGCTGCCGGGCCGTGCGCCGATCACGCGAAAGACGCCATGGCGAGCAGCGACCACAGCGGCTATAGCGCCTACCAGCGGCGATTGAGCTGCACGCCGAAGATAGAGCCTGAGGTCTGCGAAGCCCAGGTATCGGTGGGCGAGGCAAAGGCGATGCCGTCCACGTCGTTGGCCTTGCTGTAGGTGTAGAAGGCGCGCAAGTTGGCATTGCCGGCCGCCTTGCCAAGCGTGAAGGTAGGCGCCACGGTCACCGCCGTGCGCTGTCCGCTGGCGCCTAAGCCCGAAGAGATCTGGTCGTGCGCCACCTCGAAGGTCAGCTTGAACTGGTCACTGGCGATATAGGCGGGGCGCACGCGCGTGGCCATCCATTGCAGCGTGCCAACCGGCGAGCGGTCGAACTGCATGCTGGACTCGACCGAGCCCGCCAGGCCCAGCCCCGAGCGCTGCTTCCACTCCATTGATTCGGCCACGCGTACGCGCGACAAGGCGGGCCCCATGCCGGTGTAGCCCGTCAACGCGTTACGGCTGCCCTCGCCAAACTGCATGCCGAAGCGGTTGGTGCCGGCGAGCACGCCTTGCTGCTCGTGCATGGCCGACACCCACCACGCGCTGCCGGTCTGCAAGATCAGCGGCTGCGCTTCCACACGCGTATAGCCCAGTTGCACCGAGCCTTTCTCGTTGGTGGCGATGGGCGCGGTGCGCAGCGAATGATAGCTTGGCAGGTTGGCGCCGTTCAGGTCATTGCGCGCGGTGTACTGGTAGTTGAGCGCGATGTCGCCAAAGCGTGCATTGTCCACGCCGAAACGCATCGCCGGCGACGTGGGCGGCAGCAGCCCCGACGACATCAGGAACGACGAGTTCTCGCGCCGGCCGGCCCACATGGTGGCGCCGTCCAGCACCGACAGGCCACTGACCGAGGTATAGATCTGCGGCAGCAGGGCATAGGGATCGACCGCGGCCGGGCGGCCATTGATCGAAGTGGCATCGGTCCCCTTGGCCTGCGCCACCAGTTGCACCTGTGCGCCGCCGTCGAGCGATAACAGGGACTCCTTGACCTTGACCTCGCCGGTGCTGCGGCACGCGAGCCCGCCGCCGATGCCGGTGGACAAGGTGCCACCGCCAGCGCAGGCACGGGTGGCGGTGGTGCGATCGTCATACGCGGCGCGCCCGCTGTAGCCAAGCCGCCAGACCTGATCGCCGGCAGGATCGTCGGCGGGCAACTGGGAAACCAGCGCATATGTTTCACCGGCCGCTGCCGGCGTGTCGGCAGCCTCGCCCTCGGCGGCCTTGGCGACATTCGGCGGGGCGTCCGCCACGAACTCGCCAAGGCGCTTGGGAAAGAACACCACGGGCGGGGGAGGCGCGACAACCGGCTCCGGGGGCAGGGGTGGATCGGGCGGGCCGGCGAGCTCCATGCCGTCGTCATCCAGGCCGGCATTGGCCCAGGTGGCAGGCGGGGGCGGCTCTGGCAGGGCGGCGGCGGGCGTGGGCGAAGCTCCCTCGGCAGCGGCGGCTTTGGGCGCTCCAGGCGCTTCGGGCGCTTCCTGTGCGGCAGCCGCTGCAGGGGCGTCCGCAGCCACCGGGGCCGGGGCGGCTTGTTCGCCCGAGATCAGGGCTGCCAGCGGGTCTGCTTCGGGCGGGGTGGCCGGACTCTGCATCGCTGCGGGCGTGGCCTGCGCATCGGCCGCCGCCAGGTTTGGCCCGGTCCCGGTCTGCGCGCACGCGTTCAGTCCCCAGGCGGCCAGCACGGCAACGGCGAGACAACGCGAGCGGAACGCCGGCAGGCGGCTGGAGGCGGGCGAGGCGGCAAACAACATAGGACAAGACCAGTAAGGCGTGATTTTTTAACAGTCGACCAATTGGACAGCAAGCGGGGTTACAAAATCCGCAGTGGGGGCGTCGTTCTCACCATATGGAATACATCGCTTGCGTCACCTGGCATGTCACGGTGCAGCCATGCCAATGGGAGCGCGGCAGGATGACAGGACGATGTGCAGCACCCTCTGAATCTGCACTTTCCTAGCGAAAACCCGGACTTGCACGGCCCCCCGTGGCGAAAGGGCCACCGCTATAATCACCTGGCCTGTCCAACGGGTACGGACCGGCCCCTCGAGCCTGTTACGAAGGCATGCCAGGATACGCCACGTTCCTGCTATGTCTCTGTAACAGGCTCATTGTTGCGCGGCCGCCGTACCCCGGCTGCCTGCGCGTCACGGTACAGAGCGGGATGCCCACGCATGACGCGGGCGTGCCCACCCCCTGCTGCCGCACTAGAAATCTATAAAAGAGGAGAAGTCATGGAACGTCGTTCCTTTCTGTTGAAGGCATCGGCCGTGGCCGCCACGGGTGCGCTGGCCGCGTGCGGCAAGGAAGAAAAGGCTGCTGCGCCGGCCGCCGCCGGTGCCAGCGCACCAGCCGTGATCGGCAGCAATCCGGCCGTGGAATGGCGCCTGGCTTCGAGCTTCCCCAAGTCTCTTGACACCATCTACGGTGGCGCCGAGCTGCTGTCGCAACGGGTCAAGGAACTCACCGACGGCAAATTCAACATCAAGGTCTTCGCCGCCGGCGAACTCGTGCCGGGCCTGCAGGTGCTGGACGCGGTGCAGAACAACACCGTGCAGATCGGCCACACCGCCGGCTACTACTACTTCGGCAAGAACCCGACGCTGTGCTTCGACACCACCGTCCCGTTCGGCCTGACCTCGCGCCAGCAAAATGCATGGATGATGCAGGGCAACGGCATGAAGCTGATGCGCGAGTTCTTCAAGGAATACAACGTCGTCAACTTCCTTGGCGGCAACACCAACGCGCAGATGGGTGGCTGGTTCCGCAAGGAAATCAAGACGGTTGCCGACCTGCAGGGCCTGAAGTACCGCATTGCCGGTTTCGCCGGCGTGGTGCTGTCGCGCCTGGGCGTGGTGCCGCAGCAGATCGCTGGTGGCGACATCTATCCCGCGCTGGAAAAAGGCACCATCGATGCGGCGGAATGGGTCGGCCCGTACGATGACGAGAAGCTCGGCTTCTACAAGGTTGCCCCGTACTACTACTACCCGGGCTGGTGGGAAGGCAGCGCGCAGCTGTCCTTCTACTCCTCGGCAACCGAGTACGAGAAGCTGCCCGCGCTGTACAAGCGCGCGCTGGAAACGGCCACCATCGAAGTCCACACCAACATGATGGCCAAGTACGACGCGGTCAACCCGCAAGCGCTGGCCCGCCTGCTGGAAAACGGCGTGAAGCTGCGTCCGTTCTCCAAGGAAATCATGGAGGCCTGCTTCAAGGCCACCCAGGACGCCTACGCAGAGGAAACCGCCAAGAACCCGTCGTTCAAGAAGATCTACGACGACTGGCGCGTCTTCCGCAACAACGAAGCAGCGTGGTTCAACGTGGCCGAGCAAGCATTTTCGCAGTTCAGCTTCGCGCACAAGCTGTAAGTGCACTGCCACCTCCCGCGAGGTGGCGCAAGCCAGCCATAGCCCGTGCCCAGCACGGGCTTTTTTACGCCGGTAGAATCCCCCGATTCCTTAGGACTCTTCATGCAAACCGGCATCATCTACGCGCTGCTCGCCTACATCGTCTGGGGCTTGCTGCCGCTCTATATCAAATCCCTCCACGGCATCGCGCCAATGGAGATCCTGCTGCACCGCATGGTGTGGTCGCTGGTGTTCCTGGGGCTGGTGCTCACCTGGCGGCGCCACTGGGGCTGGCTGCGCGGAGTCTGGACCAATCCGCGCCTGCTGGCCGGCTTCGTTGCCAGTGCGCTGCTGCTGAGCGGCAACTGGTTTCTCTACATCTGGTCGGTATCGAACGGTCGGGTGGTGGACGCCAGCCTGGGCTACTTCATCAATCCGCTGTTCAACGTGCTGCTGGGCGTGCTGTTCCTGCATGAGCGGCTGCGTCCCGGCCAGTGGGCCTCCATTGCCCTGGCTGCGGCAGGCGTGGTCTGGCTGACCGTGGCCGCGGGCCAGTTGCCATGGATTGCGCTGGCGCTGGCCGCCACCTTCGGCGGCTATGGGCTGCTGCGCAAGACCGCCACGCTGGGCGCGCTGGAAGGCCTCTCGCTGGAGACCATGCTGCTGTTCCCGCTGGCGGCAAGCGCGCTGGCTTACCTGTTCGCGACGGGCCAAGCCGACTTTCCCGAGGTCGGCGGCGGGGTGCAGTTGCTAGCGCTGCTCGCCGGGCCGGTCACCGCCGTCCCCTTGCTGCTGTTCGCGGCCGGCGCGCGGCGTATCCCGCTGTCCTTGCTGGGGCTGCTGCAGTACACCGGCCCGACGCTGCAGCTGCTACTCGGCGTGTGGCTCTGGAACGAGCCGTTCCCAGCCAGCAAGCAGGTCGGCTTTGCGATGATCTGGATATCGCTGGCTGTCTATGCGATCGAGGGGATATGGGCGGGGCGCCAGCGGGCGAAGCTGGCGACGCAAGGATGAAGAAGGGGCCTCATTGAGGCCCCTTTATATTTACACCAACAATGAAATCTATTGTTGATTGCACGCAAACATTCTTCATACGAATTAATTTTGCCTCTTTGCAGCCATCCACCAAGCAAGCAATGCCTCAAGGCCTGGCGGTGCGCGGCAAAATCATTCTTACTATTTATCAATAGCCAAACAAACAAGATCAGTTGATTTATATGGAGAATAACAAAACCCTTTCACCCCGCCAAACCCGGTCAGTAAAGCCCACGCACCTGGGCATGTAGCCGTACCAACCCCAGCAGCGCATCGATGTTGGGGGTCGCGATCCCGACGTGCTCGCCAATTTCCCGCACCGATGCCACCAGTGCATCGATCTCCACCGGCCGCCCGGCCTCGGCATCCTGCAGCATCGAAGTCTTGAAGGCGCCCAGCTTGCGCGTGACCTGGCTGCGCTCTTCGCCGCTCTGCGCGATCGGGCAACCGATGACCGCACCGATCTTGCTGGCTTCTTCCATCACCGCCAGGCAGAAACGATTGACCAGCGGATCGTCGAGGATGCGGTCGCAGGTGGCGCCTGTCAGCACGGAGACCGGGTTCATCGTCATATTGCCCCACAGCTTGAACCAGATGTCCTGCTGGATCGCGACGCTGCGCTCGACCTCCAGGCCGCCGCTGGCGAGCAGGCTGGCCACTGCCTCGAGCTTGCCAGCTGCCATGGCCGTAGCGCCGCCCGCCGCGCCCAGGATCAGGCGCGCGCCGAAGCCGTGGCGCACCGTGGCCGGAGCCGGCGTGGAGGCGGTCAGGTGCACCACGCAGCCGATTACCTGTGCCGCCGGGATGGCGCGCGCAATGGCGCCTTGCGGATCCACGGCGCGCAGCGACAGGCCGGCATGCGGGCCGGGCCGCTCGAAGAACCACCAGGGCACGCCGTTCATCGCCGTCACCACCACCGTATCGGGGCCGATCAGCGGTCCGATGGTCTGCGCCAGTTGCGGCAGCGCCGGCGCTTTCACCGCCAGGATCACCACATCTTGCGTACCTAGCGCTGCGGGATCGCCCTGCGCGTGAACCGCGAACGTCTCGCTGCGCTCGCCCTCGATCAGGGTCAGGCCTTGCGAGCGCAGCGCCTCCAGCGTCTGGCCGCGCGCCAGTACGTTCAGCGCCTGGCCGGAACGGGCCAGGCGCGCGCCGATAAAGCCGCCGACGGCACCTGCGCCGACGATGCATAGGGATGTCATGACTGCCTGCTCCTGCTCGTTTATTCTTGCTATGAATCAATGTTGGCTATTCGCGATACGATTCATCGATACCATCAATTTCCCGGGTCAGTGCCGCGAACACATCTTCGCCCGCGCCGAACTTGGGATTGAACTGCAGCGAGTCGCGCGTGCACTTGCGCTGGATCTCCTCGGGCACCGGCAGCGCCGCCCCCATGGCCAGCGTGGCCAGCTGGATCTCGCACGCGCGGTTGAGCAGCCAGAGCGTGGAAAAGGTACGCGCAATGCTGTCGCCCCAGGCCAGCAAGCCATGGTTGCGCAGGATCACGGCGGGCTTGTCGCCGATATTGCGCACCAGGCGCGGCCCTTCGTCGTCGTGCACGGTGATGCCTTCAAACGGATGGTAGGCCACCTTGCCGAACAATTGCGCCGCGTAGAAGTTGCTCATCGACAGGCCCTGCGCCGAACAGGCGACCGCCATGCCGGCCGTGGTGTGCGTATGCATGACGCAGTGCGCGCCCGGGATGCCGGCGTGGATGGCGGCGTGCACGGTGAAGCCGGCCGGGTTGACCGGCCATCGGCTCTCGCCGATGACCTGCCCCGCCAGGTCGATCTTCACCAGGTTGGAGGCGGTCACCTCCGCGTAGCGCAGGCCGAAGGGATTGATCAGGAAGTGAGGACTACCGCCATCGCCCCCCGCCTCGGGCGGCAGGCGCAGCGTGATGTGGTTGTAGATCAGCTCGGTCCAGCCCAGCCGGTCGAAGATGCGGTAGCAGGCGGCGAGCTTGACGCGCGCCTCCCATTCCGCCGGGTGACAGTTGGCAATGGCCATGCAGGGTCTCCTCTCGGGTTGCTCGCCGCGTCGGTGCGCGCGCTTTCAGTGTGCGGTTCAGGTGGGGGCGGGCCATGATGCCGACACGGAGAGACCCCATGCCGACGCCCGATTAATTACCATGTTAATGATTTTGCGAGGCGGGTCAAGCCGGGGCTACCCGCGTACGGCGGCTTGGCACAGGGCAACCAGCAACGCCTCAGGTTCCGGCTCAGGGCAGCGTGTTGCGCATGATCAGCAGCCACGGCATGTGCGAGTTGGTGACGCCGTCGATCATGCCGGAGTCACCCAGCTCGATCAGCTCCATCGACACCGATTGCTGGACATTGCCGCCGATGGCCTTGACCAGGCGTGCCGCCGGGTCGACCTCGACCACGATGTCGCAATGCATGGGCGTGGTGCCAAAGCCGATCTCAGCGGCGCTGTCGAGGTACCTGTCGTGCCCGCGCGCGGCGCAGATCACATCGCCCGGGCGGGGCATGGCGGGCAACGGCTCGATGCGGAACGCCGGCGCGGGCAGGATGCCGTCGCGCGCGTCCACCACGTACATCGAGTGCGAATCGCCGGTCAGGAACTGGCGGTCGTCCAGGCCGGCCTTGCGCATCACCCAGGAAATGAACACGGCAGACCACGCCCAGTTGCCCTGGGTGACCTGGCGGCACGTGACGGCCTTGCCCACGATGGCCCAATAGCGCTGGGCGAGCTTGCAGCCCTGGGGCGTGGCCTCCATGCCGGTGCCGTCGGGAAAGTGCAGGCAGGCCGCCTCGCTGCTCTCCTCGTCCTCGCGGTCGGCGGACCGGTCCGCGGCATCCGTCCCATCCGCTTCGGGTCCGGCCACCGGCATGCCGGGCAATACGGG
Organism: Cupriavidus sp. CuC1; assembly: GCF_044627735.1. Lineage (NCBI taxonomy): Bacteria > Pseudomonadati > Pseudomonadota > Betaproteobacteria > Burkholderiales > Burkholderiaceae > Cupriavidus > Cupriavidus sp. CuC1. Next base: position 25,855 of record NZ_JBIUHC010000004.1, read on the forward strand.
CGCCGGCAGCGGGCTGTCGGCCACGCACGCGGTGTCGTCGCGACCCAGGCGCACGGTCTGGCCACCCCAGCGCTGCCATTCCTGCCAGGCGATCTCAACGATGCGCTGACGCTGCGTGGCGCCGGGCGTTGTCACGGGCCTTTCCGTATCGGGCAGGGGGGTCGCCTGAGGCCGTGCGGGCGGGGAAGGCGTGGTGCAACCCGAGACCAGCGCGAGCGTCATCAGCAGGCTCAGGCCAAGCCGCCGTGCCTGTGGAAAATTTTGTGGGAAACGTTGTGAATAAAGCTGTGGAAATCTGCCGCGCGGCGAAGGAAGGTGCATGAGAGGCCTACTGGGCAGGACGCCCTAGACCCTTGTATTTACTGAGGGAAGGCGCCGATAGGGCACTATCTTATCGGGCTGGCGGAGGGTGCGGCGTATACCGCGAAGCGGCAGGATAACCGCGGGTCAAACACTGTGGATAACGCGCCCCGCCTGGCGCTCACCCATGCCATCAGGCAACCGGTGGCGGCACGGCGGGGTTGATCCAACGGGGCTGGCACGAGACCGCCCGCGGGACTCACTGGTTCACTGCGTCCTTGAACTTCTGGCCAGCCTTGAACTTGACGGTCTTGGCGGCTTCGACCTTGATTTCTTCGCCGGTGCGCGGGTTGCGCGCCATGCGTTCGCCACGCTCGCCCTGGCTGAAGGTGCCAAAGCCGATCAGGCTCAGGGTGTCGCCCTTGGCCACGGCTTCCATGATGGCGCCAAGCGTCACGTTCAGCGCTTGTTCTGCCTTGGCCTTGGTCAGGCCGTCCACGCCGGCCGCGATGGCGTCGATCAGTTCGGTTTTCGTCATGCTTCACTCCGTGTCGAGTTGATAAAACAAGGACGCCTGGCTGGGCCGGCGCACTTCGCACCGGCGTCGGCAAAGGCGCCGCGGGCCACATCATACCGTGTCGGGCCACGCCAACTGGGAACAGATTGTTACAGGGCATCCCGCTCCAGGCCGCGCTGGCTGGGGCTTTGTGGGGATTCGGGGGTGCAAGCCGAGCCTTCGCGAGCGTCAGGATGGGCCTCAGGCGAGTTAACGTACCCAGGTGTCCCAGAGGGCATCCACACCTGCAAAACGGCTCCAGAGGCCTTGTGGGCCCTTCCAGGGGCATTGCATTGCAATAGCGAAGCCTGGCGCGGGCAGGGCGAAATCCCTCAAATGCCGGGGCCTCCGGCAGATGCCAAAGGCAACTGGCCGCCGCGCAGCGCTATCCCTGCCCGCCAAGGGGCCTTACAGGCGCTGTGGGCGTTTCTTTCGCTGGAGCCGGGCCCGTGACCGCGTACCCATTGCAGCGCAGCAGCGAGGGCCGAGAGGCTGCCTGGGAGGGGTATGAACTATTGTGCATGGCGCCCATTGAGCAAGCGCGGCCGAAATTTCGAGGTTATTCGCGTCATGCATGCGCAGCCTTGGCCGTTAACGGTGCGCGTTTACGGCCAAGGCCGGTCGCCGGGCAGTGCGGACGTATACCGACCGCCGCGAAACGGCGCGTATACCTCGGCCACCCAGCACGAAGACCGTGCGTATACGCGCTTGTACGCGGTCTTCCCCGTCAAACATCCCTGACTGTACGGCGGTAAACCGTGCAGCGACCAGGAAATTCCTCTTGCTCAAAAAAGAAGCCACGCCTGAAGCGGCTTTTCAGCCCTTTATTTTTTGCGTGGTTCTCTTTGCTCGCCGATATCAGGACGTAGTCCTTTCTGTTTACTTCTTTCTTTAATGTATACAGATAGTAGTAGTAGGTAAACGGCTGCCTTTTCTGTGGATAACCCGGTAAACGCTTTTCAAATCAGTGGGTTGCAAGAAGCAGAAGTGGTCGGACCCGGTGTTGGCGGACGTGGATGACTTAGCCTTTTGGAGGAGGGGGTCGGGTGCAACCCTCCGACTTATGCCTGATGCATCCCCATGCCAACCCCAGGCAGCCCACATGAATTGCATGTCTTTATCCCCAGATTTTTGCCGGGTTATCCACAGACGGTCGGCGGGTTCGTGGTCGTATACGTAGCCACAGGTAGCCACAGAAGAGCTTCTTGAGGCTGTTTTCGATGATGGGTCTTCCCGTTAACCGGTGCGCCGTATACCTGGATCGACATATACGGGTTCAGGTGGGCCGCCCGTATACGCCTATTTGCCGGCAAGGGGATGCCGCAGCCAATATGGGCAGGTATCATCGCCATCGCGCCCGGGCGGCGCGCAGCCACGCAGGGTGGCAGGAAGGCGGACCAATACGGGATGGCACATGGCGGAACAGGCAGAGCAAGAGGAATTGAACCAGGAAGGGACTGACGCGAAAGACGCCGAGCGCGTCAAGAGCCCCAGGCAGGGCAAGCGCAAGACCGCGTCCGACCGCGTCGAAGTGCGCCGCTCGGGCGTGCATGGCAAGGGCGTCTATGCGAACGCGCCGATTGCCGAGGGCGAGCGCATCATCGAATACAAGGGCGAGCATATTTCGTGGAAGGAAGCGCTCAAGCGCCATCCGCACGATCCGGCGGATCCCAACCACACCTTCTACTTCAGCCTGGAAGACGGCAACGTGATCGACGCCAAGTTCGGCGGCAACCGCGCGCGCTGGATCAACCACGCCTGCGCGCCCAATTGCGAGGCACGCGAGAAGAAGGGGCGCGTGTTCATCCACGCGCTGCGCGACATCGCGGGCGGCGAGGAACTGTTCTACGATTATGGGCTGGTGATCGACGCGCGCTACACCAAGAAGCTCAAGAAGGAGTTCGAGTGCCGTTGCGGCAACCCGAAGTGCCGCGGCACCATGCTGGCGCCGAAGGACAAGAAAGCCAAGTAGGCGTCTTGCAAGGGGACGAGCTGCACGGCTTGTCCCGCCTCAGACGGTCCCGGCGGCCTCGCACGGGATGCGGATCACAAAGCGCATGCCGCGCGCCTCGGCCGCCTCCCCGGAGGCGGGCACATCTTCGATGCGGATGGTGCCGTGATGCAGGCCGATGATTTCATGCACGATGGCAAGGCCGAGGCCGGCGCCGCCGGGCGGTTGCGCCGGCACATTGGGCCCCGGCGTATGGTCGCCGCGGAAGAAGCGCTTGAAGACTTCCTCGCGGCGCGCCAGCGCAATGCCAGGCCCGTTGTCTTCCACCATCACCACCGCCATGCCGCGATGGCCGAGCGCCTCGCCGCCGGCGCGCACGGTGATGCGCCCGCCGGGCGGCACGTATTTCACGGCATTGTCGATCAGGTTGCTGAGCGCTTCGCGCATCAGCAGGCGGTTGCCGCGCACCGTAGAGGGCGCCGCGCCGGTAAAGGTGGGACCGGGCAAGGTCTCGAAGCCCAGGTCGATCTGGCGCGCGAGCGCCTGCGGCACCCACTCGGCGCCGGTCTCGAAGGCCAGCGTGGCTAGGTCGAAATGCTCGATCGGGCCCAGACGCTCCAGCGATAGCCCAGGCTCCGCGCGGGCCAGCGACAGCAACTGGTTGGACAGGCGCACCGCGCGGTCGGCTGCCGATTGCAGCTCGCGCAGCGCGTGGTCCGTCACCGCGGGATCCACCGATTGCACCGCACGGTCGGCATGCAGCTTGACGGCAGTGAGCGGCGTGCGCAGTTGGTGCGCGGCGTCGGCGATGAATTTGCGCTGCGCGTCGAGCGCATCGCGCAACCTGGCCAGCAGCGCGTTGAGCGCGCGGATCAGCGGCTCCACTTCGGCCGGTACCTGGGTTTCATCGAGCGGCGCCAGCGAGCGCGCGGTCTGGCGATTGAGCTTGTCGGTGAGGATCTGCAGCGGCACCAGCTCTTCCTTGAGTACGTGCGAGAGGATCAGGCTACCCACCACCAGCAGCAGGATCAGCGGCACCGAGACCGACAGCAGGATCTCGTTGGCGGCAGTCTCGCGCCGGTCCAGCAGCTCGGCCACTTCCACCACGATGGGCCCGCGCGGGGCGCGTCCGGCCTCGCTGGTGGCCAGTTCATCCGAGGCCGGGCTGGGCAGGTTGACCGGCAGGCGCACGGCGCGCACCTGGCGCCCGCTGAACCAGGCATAGAAGAGCCGCGCATCGTGCAGCGAAGTCTGCCCGGTGCCGTAGCCCAGCCAGGTGTCCATGCCGCCGATCAGCCCGTCGGGGCCGTGGATGCGCCAGTAGATGCGGTCGGTGCCTTCGGCCTCGACCAGCGTCTGCGCGATCATCGGGATGTCTTGCTCCAGCCGGGGGCCCGCAATGCGGATCTGCTGCGCGATATTGTTGGCCACGCCGTACAGGGCGCGGTCGAATACCTGTGTGGTGTAGTGCGCCGCCAGCCAGTAGGAGAGCGAGCCGCTGGTCAGCACCAGCGCGAACAGCGGCGTGGCCAGCGCGCGCAGCAAGTGCACGCGCAGGCTTTGCGTGGAGGCCGAGCGCGCGGATGGCGTTGCCGCGGCGGTTGCGACCGTCTTGCCGGATACACCGCTGGCGGCGTCGGTCAGGGCCTTGGGAGGCTGGGGAGGACGTGGGCGCAGCCACATGGCGGGCTTCTCCCTGGGCGCGGCGTCAGGTGCCGGCGCGGATCTGCAACAGGTAGCCGAAGCCGCGCACGGTCACGATCTCTACGTCGCATTCTTCGAGCTTCTTGCGTACGCGGTGCACGTAGACTTCGATGGCGGTATCGCCAACCGTGTCCCCGCCTTCTCCCGCGGGATGCGCGAAAGTGGCGAGATGGTCCTGCAGCTGTGCCTTGCTGACCACGCGGCCCTGGCGCTGCAGCAACAACTCCAGCACGGCGAATTCGCGCGGCGAGAGTTCCAGCGGCTTGCCGTCGATGAACATGCGGCGATCGTTGCCCGACAGGCGCAGCCGTCCGAGCCGCACGTCGCGCTCGGGCGCGGCCTCGCCGTGCTGGCTGCGGCGCAGCAAGACGCGCACGCGCGCCTCCAGCTCGGGCAGGGCGAAGGGCTTGACCAGGTAGTCGTCGGCGCCGGCGTTCAGGCCGGAGAGCTTGTCTTCGAGCTCGTCGCGCGCGGTCAGGATGATGACCGGCGTGGTGCGGTTGCGGGCGCGGTAGCGCGCCAGCAGTGTCATGCCGTCGATGCCGGGCAATCCCAGGTCGAGGATCACCAGGTCGTGTTGTTCGCGCAGCAGGTGCTCGGTGGCGTAGACGCCGTCATGCACCACGCGCACCTGATGGCCGGCTTGGGACAGGCCGGCTTCGACGCCACTGGCGATCTGACGGTCGTCCTCGATCAGAAGGATACGCATGGTGGCAGGCTGGGAGGCTCGAAAGGGGTCGGGAAAGTGACGAATGCAACAAACGGTCAGCCACCGATTGTACAGCGCAGGGCCGCTTGCGTCCTTTCGGTTTGCCTACAGTCTCCCGGGTAGGCGCAGGCGCGCGCTCAGGCCTTGGACAGCGACGCGGCGGCGCGCTCCATGAAGGCGGCCAGGTCGGTATCGCGCCGGGTCAGGCCGTTGGCGTCATGGGTGGACAGGGTGACGTCGACCCGGTTGTAGACGTTGAACCACTCCGGATGGTGGTCGGCCTTTTCCGCGGCCAGCGCCACGCGCGTCATGAAGGCGAAGGCGGCGTTGAAGTCGGCAAAGGTAAAGCGCTTGTGGATCGCATCGCGGTCATCGACGGTGCTCCAGCCGGGCAGGCCGGCCAGCAGCGGTGCACGTTCTTCAAGCGTTAGGGGCACGACAGGCGCAGGGGACATGATGGGCTCGATGGTCGAAAAGGAAGTTGGCAAACGGGAATACCAGCCCGCCCGCTCAGCTTTCCGGCCATTGCGACGTGCATGGCGGCGGGGGCGGAGCGGGCATGCCGATATTGTTTCACAAAGCGCGCGCGGGGCGCCGGAGTCAGACGTCGTCGCTGTCGGCCCAGCCTTCGCGCGAGCCGCGATGCAGCACGAGGTCGGATTGCCCCACGTCGCCCGCGCCAAGCGTGGGCTGTGCGCGCAGTTCCTCATAGAGCGGCGCGAAGTCGGGGCGGGTGGCGTCGAACAGCTGGTCGAAGCTGTCGATCACGAAGTACGTCTTCTGGAACGTGTCGATGCGGTAGCGCGTGCGCATGATGCGCCGCACATCGAAGCCGATGCGGTTGGGGCTGGCCGAGTCCAAGCTGTAGATCGATTCCCCCTGGCTCGACAGGATGCCTGCGCCGTAGATGCGCAGGCCCCCCGGCGTGCGGATCAGGCCGAATTCCACGGTGTACCAGTACAGCCGCGCCAGCATGTCGAGCGCGCCCAGCGAGGCGGCCTTGAGCCCGCCCTTGCCGTAGGCTTCCATGTAGTTGGCAAAGACCGGGTTGATCAGCAGCGGCACATGGCCGAACACATCGTGGAAGCAGTCGGGCTCCTGCAGGTAATCGAGCTGCTCAGGCTTGCGCATCCACCAGCTGGCGGGAAAGCGGCGGTTGGCCAGGTGCTCGAAGAACACGGCATCCGGCACCAGGCCGGGCACCGCCACCACCTGCCAGCCGGTGGCGCGCATCAGGGTTTCATTGAGCTGGTCGAAGCTGGGCACGCGGTCGCGCTCCATGCCCAGCGTGGCCAGGCCTTGCAGGAATTCATCGCAGACGCGGCCGCGCAGCATCGAGGCCTGGCGGTCGTAGAGCTTGGCCCACACCGCGTGGTCCGTCTCCGTATAGCGGTCCAGCGGCTGCGCGATGGTGAAATCGGGGCGCAGCTCCTGGCCGGACAGCAGGCCGGCGTCGAATTGTTCCTTGAGCTTGTCGGTCAAGGTGCCGGCAAAGCTGGCCTGGGCGTCCCCAGCCTGGGTGGCGGTAGCCATTGCGTCCATGATGTTTTATCTCCTGCAGATTACCGCACAGTTTAGCGAGGAGATGACGTAAATGGCCCGCAAATACGGCTTGGTTTCGTCAGGAGATGCATCAAGCACGCAGAAATTTGGTATTGTATGCGGGAAATATGCGTGGGTGCGCTGCTAGCGACAATCGGCGTGCCGCAAGGCGGCGGTGGGGGTAGCATTCTTCCCGCCAGGCGTAGTGCACAACAAGAAGCGATTCCGACTCGACCATCGCGACCAACGCGACCGAAGCGACATGACCATGATCAACCTCGACCCATTCGACCTCGCGCTGCTGGCGGCATTGCAGACCGACGGCCGCTCCACCCACCAGCAGCTCGCCGAGCGCATTCATCTTTCACCCAGCCAGATCGGGCGGCGGCTCGCGCGGCTCGAGGCCGACGGTGTGATCACCGGCTACCGCGTGGTGCTGTCGCCGCCATCGCTCGGGCTTGGCGTGCTGGTGTTCACCAGCGTCAAGCTGGCCCACCACGGCGACACCATCGTCGAGCGCTTCCGCGAGGACATCCTGCTGCTGGAAGAAGTGCAGGAGTGCTACTCCGTGGCGGGCGAGGCCGACTACCTGCTGCGCATCATGGTGCCCGACCTGCCGACGCTGGCCGAATTCACGATGAAGAAGCTCATGCGCGTGCCGGGCGTGGAGAGCGTGCGTTCCAACATCGTGCTGACCGCGCTCAAGCGCGACGGGCCGTTGCCGCTGTCGCATTTGCGCTAGCCAGCGAGCCTCTCGCCGCGCGCGCGGACTTGCGCTTGCCATCGGCGCATGTCACCCTCGCCGGGTGCCGTAATCGGGAGGAGGCAGGATGACGCAGATCGTCGCTCGGATGGACAAGCGTGAGCAACGTGCGAGAGGTGGGTACTGGTGGGCTGCCGCAGCTTGCCTGCAGGCAGTGTTGGCGACGTTGCCGGGCTCCGGCCAGGCGGCGCAGGTGATCCGCTTCTCACCGGAGGGCGAGGTCGCTCGCGTGCGGCAGGTGGCGATCCGCTTCGATGAAGCGATGGTGCCGCTGGGCGACCTGCAGGCGAGCCCGCCCGCCACGGTGTCCTGCAATGGCAGCACGATCACCGGGCAGGCACGCTGGACCGACGCGAAGAACTGGGCCTTCGATTTTGCGCGCGACCTGCCTCCCGGCGTCAAATGCACGGTGCGCATGGTGGCCGGCCTCAAGAGCGAGGCGGGCAAGGCGTACACCGGCAAGCCGGAGTACCGCTTCGAGACCGGCGGCCCCACCGTGGTCTTCGCGCGACCCGGCGGCGGCGAGATCGAAGAAGACCAGGTCTTTGCGCTGCGCTTCAACGGGCCGGCCACCGCCGACTCGGTGCGCACCGCTGCATGGTGCCAGGCGCAAGGCCTGGGCGAGCGCATCCCCGTGCGCCTCGTTGCCGGCAAGGAGCGCGACGCCGTGCTGGGCGCGCTGCACTGGAAGCTGAAGGCCGACGAGGTGGATACCGTGCACCTGCTGGCCTGCCAGCAGCGCCTGCCGTCTGGTGCGCGCATGCAACTGGTGCTGGGCAGCGGCATCGCCACGCCTTCGGGGCTGGCCACGCGCGACGAGCGGCGCTTCGACTACACCGTGCGCGAGCCCTTCACCGCCAGCTTTACCTGCGAGCGCGAGCGCGCGCAGTCGCCCTGCACGCCGTTGCGGCCTATCTCGCTGTCGTTCTCCGCCCCGATCTCGCGCAAGGACGCCGAGCATATCCTGCTCAATACGCCGAAAGGCCCGCGCGCCCCGCAATTCGAGCCGGACGCGGCGCGCGACGCGCCCGTCAGCAGTGTCAGCTTCAAGCCGCCCTTTGCCGAGAAGACCGAGTTCACGCTTTCGGTACCCGCCGGCCTGAAGGACGACAGCGGTCGCGTGCTGTCCAATGCCGAGCTGTTCCCGCTCAAGGTCAGCATGGCCGCGATGCCGCCGCTGGCGAAATTCTCGGCCGCGCCGTTCGGCGTGCTCGAGCGCTTTGGCGAGTTGCCCAAGGGCCGTGTGCCGGCCGACTATCCGGCGCTGCTGCCGGTGACGCTGCGCAATGTCGAGGCCGACCTGCCGGCGCAAGGCGTGCGCGCGCAAGCTGGCACGGTACGCCGCCTGAAGGTGGACGACGACGGCGCGGTGCTGCGCTGGTACGGTTTGGTGCGCCGGCTGCACGAAGGCAGCTGGACGCGCGGCGAGCTCGACGCCATTCTCGCCGGCCGCTCGCCGTCCGCGGTCAACAACCCGCGCAATGCGCCTTCCATCGAGACCCGCTCCGTGTCGCTGCTCGATGGCGTGGCGGGTGCGCGCAAGCTCGCCATTCCGCAACTGGGCGAGCCCGGCGGCAAGGCGCCCCGCCCGTTCGAGGTGGTTGGCATTGCGCTGCCTGAAGCGGGCTTTCATGTGGTGGAGATCGCGTCGCCGATGCTGGGCGAGGCACTGCTCGGCAAGCCGGCCCCCATGTACGTGCGCATCGCCGCGCTGGTGACCAACCTGGGCGTGCATTTCAAGCTCGCGCGCGGCCCCGGCAAAATGACTGCGCTGGCGTGGGTCACCACGCTCGACGACGGCAAGCCGGTGGCAAACGCCGCGGTGGCGCTGCGCGATTGCAGCGGCAAGCTGCTGGCCTCGGGCCGTACCGATGCCGCCGGGCTGGCGAGCTTCAACGGCCTGGACGACGTGCGCGAGCGCAGTTGCGACGACACCGGGCTGTCTGGCTATTTCGTCTCGGCGCGCATTGCCGCCGATCATCCGCAGGCGCGCGGGCAGGCCGACATGGCCTTCGTGATGTCCGACTGGAACCAGGGCATCGAGAGCTGGCGCTTCAATGTGCCGACCGACACCAGCGCGGTGCCGGACGTGCGCGCCCACACCATCTTCGATCGCACCTTGCTGCGTGCCGGCGAGACCGTGTCGATGAAGCACGTGATCCGCACCGAGACCGCGAATGGCTTCGCCTTGCCGGGTGCGGGCGATCCCTTGCCGGAGAAGCTGGTCATCCAGCATGAAGGCAGTGGCCAGACCTACGAGCAGCCGGTGCAGTGGCGCACCACCGCCACAGGTGGGCGCAGCGCCGAGAGCACGTTCGCGATTCCCGCGGCAGCGAAGCTGGGCGTCTATACCGTGTCGTTGAGCGATGCCAAGGATCGCGTGCTGGACAGCGGCAGCTTCCGCGTGGAGGCCTTCCGCCTGCCGGTGCTCGCGGGCACGCTCAAGGCCGGCAGCGGCGGGGCGCTGGTGGCGCCGGCCGAGGTGCCGCTCAACCTGGAAGTGCACTACGTGTCGGGCGGCGGCGCGGCAGGCCTGCCGGTGCGGGTGTCGGCGCTGCTGCGCGACAAGTACGTGCGCTTTGCCGACTACGATGGCTATGCCTTCGCCGCGCCGCGCAAGCCGCAAAAGGACAGCAGTGGCGATGAGGACGAGGGCGAGGATGGCACTACGCAGCGCAACGAGGCGCAGAAGCTGGTGGCGGACAAGCTGCCGCTGAAGCTGGACAAGAACGGCGGCGGCACGCTGACCCTCAAGAACATGCCGAGGCTGGACGCACCCAAGGACCTGGTGGTGGAGTCGGGCTTTGCCGACCCCAACGGCGAAATCCAGACGCTGCGCCAGACGGTGCCGATGTGGCCGGCGGCCGTGGTGGCGGGCATCCGCACGCAGAGCTGGGTCTCGGTCAAGCAGAAGCTGCCCGTGCATGCCGTGGCGCTCGATCCGCAGGGACGGCCGCAGGCCAACGTGCCGATCTCGCTGCGCGCGCAGGTGCGCATCACCACGTCGGTGCGCAAGCGCGTGGTGGGCGGCTTCTATCGCTATGACAACCGCAACGAGAACAAGGATCTGGGCATCAAATGCGAGGGCCGTACCGACGCGCAAGGCCGCATGCAATGCGACGTATCGCTGCCCGAGGCCGGCCAGGTGGAGCTGATTGCGCAGGCCCGGGATAACGCGGGACGCGTATCGCAGGCCGCCACTTCGGTGTGGGTGACGCGCCAGGGCGAGCTGTGGTTCGGCGGCGAGAACAACGACCGCATCGACCTGCTGCCCGAGAAGAAAGCCTACGCGCCGGGCGAGACCGCCGTGTTCCAGGTGCGCATGCCGTTCCGCCATGCCACCGCGCTGGTGGCGGTGGAGCGCGAGGGCGTGCTGGAGACCAGCGTGGTGGAGCTCAGCGGGCGCGACCCCACGGTGCGGGTCAAGGTGAGGCCGGAGTGGGGCCCCAATGTGTATGTGTCGGTGCTGGCGTTGCGCGGGCGCTTGCGCGAGGTGCCCTGGTATTCGTTCTTCACCTGGGGCTGGCGCCAGCCGACCGAGTGGTGGCAGGCGTTTCGCAGCGAGGGGCGCGAGTACGCCGCGCCCAGCGCACTGGTGGATTTGTCCAAGCCGGCTTTCCGCCTCGGGCTGGCGGAGATCCGCGTGGGCAACGAGGGCTACAAGCTCGATGTGAAGGTGACGCCCGACAAGGCGAGCTATCCCGTGCGCGGCAAGGCGCAGGTAGCCGTGCAGGTGAAGCTGCCGGACGGTAGGCCTGCCGCCAACGGCGAAGTCGCGCTTGCCGCGGTGGATGAAGCACTGCTTGAGCTGATGCCGAACACGAGTTGGGATCTGCTCGACGCGATGCTGCGGCGGCGCAGCTACGGTGTGGAGACCGCCACCGCGCAGATGGAAATCATCGGCCGGCGCCACTACGGCCGCAAGGCCGTGCCGGCAGGCGGCGGTGGCGGCAAGAGCCCGACGCGCGAGTTGTTCGATACCTTGCTGCTGTGGAATCCGCGCGTGCAGCTTGACGGCGAAGGGCGCGCCACGCTGACGGTGCCGCTCAACGATTCGCTCACGCGATTCCGCATCGTGGCCGTGGCCGACCTGGGCGTGGGTCGCTTCGGCAACGGCAGCGCTACCCTTGCTGCCACGCAGGACCTGCAGCTGATCTCGGGACTGCCGCCGTTGGTGCGCGAGGAAGATCGCTATCGGGCCATGTTTACGCTGCGCAATACCACGCAGCGCGCGATGACGGTGCAGGCCGCGGCGCGCGTGAGCCCGCCGGGACCATCCGTGCAGCCGCAGGCGCTGGCGGCGCAGACGGTGGAGATCCCCGCGGGCGAATCGCGCGAGATCGGCTGGGACGTGGCCGCGCCGCTGTTGCCCGCCGGCTCGCTGGTGCAGGACGGCACGGTGCAGTGGGAGGTGGAAGCCACCGAGGCCGGCAAGACGGGGGGCGCCAGCGACCGCGTCAAGCTCTCGCAGCAACTGGTGCCGGCGGTGCCGCTCACCGTGCAGCAAGCCACGCTGGCGCAGCTGGCGCCAAACCTGTCGGTGCCGGTGCGCGCACCGCAGGGTGCGCTGGCGGATGCCGCGGGCCAGCCTCGCGGAGGCCTGCAGGTGAACCTGCAGGCGTCGCTGGCGGGCGGCATGCCGGGCGTGCGCGAGTGGTTCCGCAGCTATCCGTTCACGTGCCTGGAGCAGCGTGCCTCGCGCGCGATCGGGCTGGGTGATGCGGCGCAATGGAACGCATTGACGGCGCAACTGCCCGGCTATCTCGACAACGACGGGCTGGCCTCGTATTTCCCGCTGCAAAACGACGGCAACGCGGGTAGCGAGGTGCTGACCGCCTACCTGCTGGCAGTCTCCGACGAAGCCGTGCGCGCGGGCCTGCCGCTGCGCCTGCCTGATGAGGCGCGGGCGCGCATGGAAAGCGGCTTGTCCGGCTTCATCGAAGGCCGCATCAAGCGCGAACGCTGGGCGCCCACGCAAGACCTGGAAGTGCGCAAGCTGGCCGCGCTCGAAGCGCTGTCGCGCAGCGGGCACGCGCAGGCGCGCATGCTGGGCTCGATCCAGATCCTGCCGGCGCAATGGCCCACCTCGGCGCTGCTCGACTGGATCGCCGTGCTGTCGCGCGTGCAGGATATCCCGCAGCGCGACGAGCGCCTCGCGCAAGCGCAGCAGGTCCTGCGCTCGCGGCTGACGGTGCAAGGCACGCGGCTGGCGTTCTCCACCGAGCGCGACGACAACTGGTGGTGGCTGATGAGCGGCGGCGATCTCAATGCCGCGCGCCTGCTGGCGCTGTCGCTTGAGTTGCCCGGCTGGAGGGACGAAAGCGCACAACTTGCAACCGGCTTGCTCGGCCGTCAGATGCGTGGCGCCTGGGGCACCACCACGGCCAACGCCTGGGGCTCGCTGGCGATCGCGCGCTTTGCGCAAGCCTTCGAGAAGACGCCGGTGTCGGGCGCCACGCGCGTGGCGCTGGAGGGCGTGCCCGATGCATCGCGCAGCTTCGACTGGGCACGCGCACAGAAGGTGGATGGCGTGCCGGGTGGCAGCCTCAGGCTGCCGTGGCCACGTGCGGGCGAGGCCGCCACGCTGCAGGCCGTGCAGCAAGGCGCCGGCAAGCCCTGGGCCACGGTGCGCGCGCTGGCGGCAGTGCCGCTCGCCGCGCCACTCTCGGCGGGCTACCGCATCACACGCAGCGTGACGCCGGTGGAGCAGGCGGTGGCGGGCAAGTGGTCGCGCGGCGACACGTATCGCGTCAAGCTGGAGATCGATGCGCAGGCCGACATGACATGGGTGGTGGTGAGTGACCCGGTGCCTGCCGGCGCCACCATCCTGGGCAGCGGCCTCGGGCGCGACTCGGAGATCGCCACGCGCGGCGAGCGGCGCAAGGGCGCATGGCCCGCATTCACCGAGCGCACGCCGCAGGCCTTGCGCGAGTACTACGCCTACCTGCCGCGCGGCAACGCCACGGTGGAATACACCGTGCGCCTGAACAACGCCGGCGAGTTCGCCTTGCCGCCCACGCGGGTGGAAGCGATGTACGCGCCGGATGTCTTCGGCGCGCAACCCAATGCCAGACTGACCGTAGGAGCACGCCCTTGAGCTGGCTTGCAATGATGATGCCCGCGCGGGTGCGCGAGTGGTGGATGGCCGGGACGATGGCCGGCTTGGTCTACGGCGGCCTGCTGGTCACCGTCGCGATGGACTCGCCACCCGGCGCGCCGTTGAACGGGCAAATCGCCTTCCAGCCGGTGTGGAAGACCGCGATGGCGCTGCTGCTGGTACGCGCCGCGCACTTCCATCCCGTGCGCCGCGAGCGGCGCTGGCTGATGGCGGCGCTGCTGTTCTCCGCGCTGGGGGACTTCCTGCTGGCGATGCCGTGGCTGTCGTTCTCCTTCATCGGCGGGCTCGGGGCTTTCCTGATCGCGCACTTCGCCTACCTCGGCTTGTTCGTGCCCATGGCGGGCGACGGGCGCGCGCATCGCCTGATCGCTTGCGGCGCGGTGGTGGGCGCGGCCGGCGTGATGCTCGCGCGCTTCTGGCCCAACCTGGGCACGCTGGCGGTGCCGGTCTCGGTCTATGTGGGCGCGCTCGCGGCAATGGCCTGCGCCGCGTTGCTGGCAAAGCTGCCGACGCCGCTGGCGGCAATCGGCGCGCTGTGCTTCGCCGTGTCCGACGGCTTGCTCGGCACCGCGCGCTTTCTCGTGCCGTTTGATACCTTTGCGCTCGGCATCTGGTGGACCTACGCGGCCGCGCAGGTGCTGCTGGTGGCCGGCGTGGTGGCCGGGCGGGACAAATGAAGGCGGGCCTGCGCGCGGTCGTCGTGATGGCCTGCGTGGCCAGCGCGCCCGCGCATGCGTTGCCGTCCTTCGACAACGTGCGCACCAGTTGGCGCAGCGCGGACGTGGTGGTGCTCGACCGCCACGGCGAAACCCTGTCCCGCGTGCGCGACGATTTCCGTGCGCGCCGCGGCGACTGGGTCACGCTGGCGGAGATATCGCCCGCGGTGCGCACCGCCATCGTCCTGTCCGAGGACCGGCGCTTCTATGCGCACAGCGGCGTGGACTGGCAGGGCGTTGCCGCCGCCGCGTGGGCCAACCTGTGGAACACGCGCACGCGCGGCGCCTCCACCCTGACCATGCAGCTCGCCGGCTTGCTCGACGAAGACCTGCGGCGTGCCGACAGCGGCCGCAGCGTGAGCCAGAAGATGGCGCAGGCCGTGCGAGCGACCGCACTGGAGCGCAACTGGAGCAAGGACCAGATCCTCGAGGCCTATCTCAACCTGGTGCCGTTTCGCGGCGAACTGGTAGGCTTGTCCGCGCTGTCGCAGGCGCTGTTCGGCAAGTTTCCGAGCGGCCTCGATGCACGCGAGGCGGCGCTGGCGGTAGCGCTGGTGCGCGCGCCCAACGCGCGAGCGCCGCAGGTGGCGCAGCGCGCCTGCGGTATCCTGCGCGAGCAGCAATTGCCGAAGGCATGCGATGGCCTGGACGGCTTCGCGCAACTGGCTTTGCTGCGTACCCGCAGCGCGGGCAGCGGCGACGCTGTGGGCAATGCATCGACGTCGAGCCTGGCGCCGAAGCTCGCGCCGCACCTGGCGCGCTTGCTGGTGTCGCAAGCCCGTGCCGCCGGCACGGTGCCTGCCACGATCACGTCCACGCTCGATGCCGGCCTGCAGCGCATCGCCACGGCAAGCCTCGATCGTCATCTGCGCGAGCTTGCCGGGCGCAATGTGGAAGATGGCGCCGTGGTGGTGATCGACAACGCGAGTGGCGACGTGCTGGCCTACGTCGGTTCGTCGGGTGTGTTGTCGGCGGCCGCGCAAGTCGATCACGCTGCGGCGCCGCGCCAGGCCGGCTCCACGCTGAAACCGTTTCTCTATGAGCAAGCGCTGGAAGCGCGGCGGCTGACCACGGCGTCGCTGCTGGACGATCGGCCGGTCAACTTGCCCACGGGCGGCGGCGGGGGCCTCTATGTGCCGCAGAACTATGACCGGCAATACGCGGGCTGGGTGAGCATGCGCGCCGCGCTGGCTTCGTCGCTGAATGTGCCCGCGGTGCGCACGCTGGTGATGGTCACGCCGTTTCGCTTTCACCAGCGGCTGACCGCGCTCGGCTTGCCGCTGACGCAGGCTGGAGACTACTACGGCTACAGCCTTGCGCTGGGTAGCGCCGATGTGCCGCTGGTCGCGCTCACCAATGCCTATCGCGCGTTCGCCAACGGCGGGCGTTATGCGAGCGCACGGCTGCGCGCCGATGCGCCGCCCGTGACAGCGCGCGCGGTGATGTCGCCCGCGGCGAGCTACCTGGTTGCCGATGTACTGTCGGATCGCCACGCGCGGGCGCGCACGTTCGGCCTGGACAGCCCGCTCACCACGCGCTTCTGGACCGCGGTCAAGACGGGCACGTCGAAGGACATGCGCGACAACTGGTGCGTGGGCTGGTCGCAGCGCTACACGGTTGGCGTGTGGGTGGGCAATGCCAGCGGCGCAAGCATGCATGAGGTCTCGGGCGTGTCCGGCGCGGCGCCGGTGTGGCACGAGATCATGGAGGCACTGCACCGCTCGGTGCCGAGCATGGCGCCGGCCATGCCTGCTGGCGTGGAGCGCGTGCCGCTGCGCTTCGCCGATGACCTCGAACCTGCGCGCGATGAGGTGTTCCTTGCGGGTACCGCAATGCGGGTCGTCAACGTGGCCAGCGCGGATAGCGTGCGTGCCACCAAGGATCGCGTATCCGCTATCGCCAGCCCTGCCGATGGCACCGTGTTCGCGCTCGATCCCGATATCCCGCCGGCAGCGCAGCGCGTCTGGTTCCATGCAGAAGGTGTCAGCGGACAGGCCGCGCAGCACGTGAGCTGGCGCATCGATGGCAAGCCGCTGGGGCGCGGCGGCCAGCTCTCCTGGCTGCCCTGGCCGGGCCGGCACGAAGTGGAATTGCTGGATGCTGCCGGCAAGGTGGTCGACCGCATCGGCATCGAGGTGCGTGGCGCCGTAGCCAAGGCGCCGCGCCGCTGATTACGCTGGCGTTGGCGCTGCGCGACAAGCGCCTGGTGACCGCGCTGGATACGTTCAACGTGGTGCAGGGCACATTCTGGATGTTGTGGCCATCGAGCCGGCACATGTTGCCGAAGCTGCGGGTGCTGGTCGACTGCCTGTCCCGCCGGGAGAGTCCGGGATGAAATCCCGCCGTGTCCGGCTTGAACGGGCAGCCCGATTGTGAGGCATGAGCGAGTTCTACGGCGCGCACGACGACGTCGAGTCCATTCGCACGATTAATCATGTGCTTGATCACGGCGTTAATCTTATTGATGCGGCTGATATATATGGCCCGTACACCGCTGGACGCGGCCGACATGGCGGCCATCGACGCCGTGTTTCCGGCGGACGCAGTAGTGGGTACGCGTTATCCGGAACAGGCAATGTCCTTGCTGGCGCGCTGAACGTGCTGAACCTGCTGAACCTGTAGCGCGTGTGGGGCCGGCGGCGAGTTCACGGATAATCCAGCATCGCGAACCGCCTCCGGAGCCACCCGCCATGTCCGTTGCCCTGCTAGACGCCGCCCAGACGGCGGCCCGCCTGCCTTATCCCGCGCTGGCCCGTGCCATTGCCGGCATGCTGGCCGAGCTGCGCGCGGGCACGGCCATGGCGCCGCCGCGCATTGCGTTGGCCGTTGGGGATCCAGCCGGCGGCGAAGGCACGCTGCTGGTGATGCCGGCGCGCAACAGGGAACTGGTGATGACCAAGAACATCACCGTGCACCCTGGCAATCCGCAGCGCGGCCTGCCCAATATCCTCGGCGAGGTGGTGGTGGCCGACGCCCATACCGGACGCCGGCTGGCGCTGCTGGACGGGCCCACCGTGACGGGCCGGCGCACGGCCGCCGTGTCGTTGCTGGCGGCGCAGTGCTTCGCGCCGGATCCCGCTGGCGAGCTGTTGATCATCGGTGCCGGCGTGCAGGCAATGACCCATCTCGAAGCCTTTGTCGCCGGGCTCTCGCCGCGCCGCGTGTGGCTGCATTCGCGCACGGCTGCCAAGGCCGAAGCCCTCGCCGCGCATGCGCGCACGCTGGGCGTGGAGGCGCAGGCGGTGGATGACGTGAGCGCCGTATTGCCCCGCGTGTCGATGGTGGTGACGGTGACGTCCAGCCTGGTGCCGGTGCTGCCGGACCTGGATAGCGGCTTGTGGCGCGACGATCATTTCATCGCTGCGGTGGGCGCGTTCCGCCCGGAGATGTGCGAGCTGCCGCCGGCGCTTTGCCAGGCAGCCTCGGCGCATGGCCGGCTGCTGGCCGACACCTTGTTCGGCATCGAGGAGGAGGCGGGCGACCTGCTGCAGGCGGGCATCGATTGGGCCACCGTGCAGCCCTTCGAGCATGCCATCCTCGCCGCGGACGCGCTGCGCGCGCGCCGCGGCAGCCCGCTGGTCTTCAAGAGTGTTGGTTACGCCCTGTGGGACCTGGCGGCATGCGTGCTGGCGAGCGCTGGCACGGCGTAATTCCCTTGAGGCGAGTAGGCCTATGCCGCGCAGCAGGTTTCCTGGCCGGCGAGCGTCGCAAATTGCACACAGTTTGCACGGCCAGTTTGGCTTGTTTGCCTGTGTTTTTAATGGTTAACCCGTGCTTTAGGGGCGGGCTTCTACAAAAGTGTTAAGCGTTTGAAACAGAGGGGTCACACCAGACGGGATAATGCCTGCTTCGGGTAGAGAGTTAACAAGGAGTAGAGGCATGTCCCCCAAGAAGATCCTGCTGGCCAGCGTAGCCATGCTAGCTGCCGGTGCCGCGCAAGCGCAAAGCGCCGGCAGCAATATTGTCAGCCTGGGCTGGTTCCGCGTGATGCCGACGAGTTCCGCCGATGCGCTGGTCGTCGATAGCATCGGCGGCTTCCCCGTCAACCAGACCGAAGCCGGCACGAGTGCCAAGATCAAGTCCGCGGATACGCTTGGCATCGCGTTCACGCACTTCTTTACCGACAATATCGCAGGTGAATTTGTCGTGGGGATTCCACCGAAGCACGATGTGGAGGGCGCTGGCACGTTTGCCAAATACGGCACGCTGGGCAATGTGAAGCAATGGAGCCCGGCGGTACTGGTGAAGTACTACTTCGGGGAAGCGAAGACCAAGTTCCGCCCCTACGTGGGCCTTGGCGCGAACTACACGTGGTTCACCGACGAGACCATCAGCAACCAGACTTTCGTGCGCTCCGAGTTTGGCCCGAACGCCAGGATGACGGCGAGCGCCAAGAGCTCGTGGAATCCGGTGTTCAATGTCGGCGCGAACTACGCCGTCACCGATAACTGGTTCGTCGGCCTGTCGGTGTCCTACCTGCCGCTGTCCAGCACGGCCACGCTCACCACCCAGAACGCGGGTGCGGCGGGCAATGCTACGGTTGTGTCGCATACCAAGATCAAGATCGATCCGGTGGTGACCTACCTGAACGTCGGCTACCGCTTCTAAGCGGTCCGCCAGATGACAAAACGGGCGCCAAGGCGCCCGTTTTGCTTTGCGCGGCTTGCCGGCTCAGCCCGCGGCCTGGGTGCTGCCCTTGACGGGATAGCCCGCTGCCTCGATGGCCTCGCGCAGCGCTTGGCCGCTGGCGGTGGCCTCTATCGAAACTGCCTGCGCTGGGATGTCGGCCGACACTTTCGCGGCGGGATCGAGGGCTTGCACGGCGCGCGTGATGGCGCCCACGCAATGGCCGCACGACATGCCTTCAACCTGGAACTGGATCATCTGGAATCTCCTGTTGGTACCTGGGGTACGAAATCAAGGTAAGCGCCCGGCCGTCCAAAAAGCGTACCTGTCGCTGCGCTGGCCGGGCCGGACTTTTTGTCTACCCCTGAAGTTTGCACCTTCCCACCGTGGGAAGCGCAAGGCCTTTTCCAATCGTTCCTGCGCACCGCGCGTGATGAACGCGTGGCTTGCAACCGGGCTTGACCTTCCCAACATGGTAAGGTCCATGATGTGGTTGTCATCACTGTGGACTTGATCCCTGCCATGCCCGCGAATTCCCAACTCCTTCCCTTACCCGGCGCCGCAGCAGACGCGCAGGCCTCCGAATGGCGGCTGCCGATCGGCGGCATGACGTGCGCCTCGTGCGTGCGGCGCGTCGAGACCGCGCTTGGCAAGGTGCCTGGCGTGCGTCAGGTCGCCGTCAACCTCGCCACCGAAGAAGCCACGCTGCAAGCCGATAGCGGCGCCGTGCTGCCGGCCGCCGCAGAGGCCGTCAAGGCCGCCGGCTACGAGGTGCCGCACCAGGCCATGACCTTGTCCATCAGCGACATGACCTGCGCGTCCTGCGTGGCGCGTGTCGAGCGTGCGCTGAAAGCCGTGCCGGGCGTGGTGGATGCGCAGGTCAACCTGGCAACGGAGCAGGCCGAGGTGACGGTGCTGCGCGGCGCCGTGGATGCCGATGCGCTGGCCGCGGCGGTGGCGCGCGCCGGCTATGGCGCGGTGCCGGTGACGGGCGACTTGCCGGCTGGGGCTGTGCCGGGCGAAGGCTTCTGGTCCGGGCCGTGGCCGGTGGCGATCTCGGCGGCGCTTTCGCTGCCGCTGGTGGCGCCCATGGTGGCTGAATGGTTCGGCGTGCACTGGATGCTGCCGGCCTGGGTGCAGTGGCTGCTGGCCACGCCGGTGCAGTTTGTGTTTGGCTGGCGTTTCTACAAGGCCGGCTTCAAGGCGGTGCGTGCGGGCGCGGGCAATATGGATCTGCTGGTCGCGCTCGGTACCTCGGCGGCTTACGGCTTGTCCTTGTGGCTGATGTGGCGCGGCGCGCACGGCATGCCGCACCTGTACTTCGAAAGCGCGGCAGTGGTCATCACGCTGGTGCGCCTGGGCAAGTGGCTGGAAACCCGCGCCAAGCGCCAGACGGCGGACGCCATCCGCGCGCTGGCCGCGCTGCGCCCCGATAGCGCGATCGTGCGCCGCGACGGCGCTGAGGTCAGCGTGCCGCTGGGCTCGGTGCGGGTCGGCGACGAAATCGTGGTGCTGCCGGGCGCACGCGTGCCGGTGGACGCCAAGGTGATCGAAGGCAGCAGCCATGCCGATGAATCGATGCTGACCGGCGAAAGCCTGCCGGTACCGAAGGCGCCTGGCGCGTTGCTGACCGGCGGCGCCATCAACTATGAAGGCCGCCTGGTGGCGCGTACGGTGGCGGTGGGCGCCGAGACGGTGCTGGCGCGCATCATCCGCATGGTCGAGCACGCGCAAGCCGCCAAGGCGCCGATCCAGCGCATGGTCGACCGCGTCAGCGCGGTGTTCGTGCCGGTGGTGCTGGGCATCGCGCTGGTCACGTTGCTGGGTTGGGGCCTGCTCGGTGGCAACTGGGAGGTTGCCTTGCTCAACGCGGTGGCGGTGCTGGTGATCGCCTGCCCGTGCGCGCTCGGCCTGGCCACGCCGACCGCGATCATGGCGGGCACCGGCGCGGGTGCCCGCGCCGGCATCCTGATCAAGGACGCCGAGGCGCTGGAAGTGGCGCACCGGGTCATGGTGGTGGCGTTCGACAAGACCGGCACGCTCACCGTAGGCAAGCCGGAAGTGGTGGCGCTGGCCGTGCCGGCGGGTGCCGGCGACGTGGAAGAGCAACGCTTGCTGGCGCGCCTGGCCGCGCTGCAGGCCGGCAGCGAGCATCCGCTGGCGCACGCGGTGCTGGCAGCGGCACGCGCGCGCGGCATCCACGCGCCGACGGCTACCGATGTGCGCGCTTTGCCCGGCATGGGCTTGTCCGGCAAGGTCGATGGCGTGGCGTTGCAGCTTGGCAGCGAGCGCCTGCGAGCGTCGCTGGGCGCAGCGGCGGGTACGCTCGAAGCGCAGGCGCAAGCACTGCAGCAAGCGGGCCGCACGGTGTCCTGGCTGATCGAGACGGGCGCGCAGGATGCGGCGCCTGCGCAAAACCGCGTGGTGGGGCTGGTTGCCTTTGGCGACGCCATCAAGCCCGGCGCGCGGCGCGCGATCGAACGGCTGCGCGCCGCCGGCGTGCGCACGGTGATGCTGTCCGGCGACAACAAGGGCGCGGCCGCGCGCGTGGCCGAGACGCTCGGGCTGGACGAGGTGCAGGCGGAAGTACTGCCGGCCGACAAGGCCGAGCGCGTGAACGCGCTCAAGGCGGGCGGCACCGTGGTGGCGATGGTGGGCGACGGCATCAACGATGCGCCGGCGCTGGCCGCGGCGGATGTCGGCATTGCCATGTCGACCGGCACCGATGTGGCCATGCATGCTGCTGGCATCACGCTGATGCGCGGGGACCCGGCGCTGGTGGCCGACGCGCTGGCGATCTCGCACCGCACGGTGCGCAAGATTCGCGAGAACCTGTTCTGGGCCTTCTTCTACAATGTGATCGGCATCCCGCTGGCGGCGGCCGGCCTGCTCAACCCGGTGGTGGCCGGCGCGGCCATGGCATTCTCCAGCGTGAGCGTGGTCGGCAATGCGCTGCTGCTGCGGCGCTGGAAGCCGGCGGGAGAGCAAGCATGAATATCGGTGAAGCGGCACAGGCTTCCGGCGTCTCCGCCAAGATGATCCGGCACTACGAGTCCATCGGCTTGCTGGCGCCGCCGCCGCGCAGCGAGGGCGGCTACCGCCGCTACGACGCGCGCGCGGTGCACACCTTGCGCTTCGTGCGGCGTGCCCGTAATCTCGGGTTCTCGCTGGACGAGATACGCGGCTTGCTGTCGCTGTGGCACGACCGCGCGCGGGCCAGCGCCGACGTCAAGGCGCTCACCTTGCGCCACGTGGCGGACCTGGAACAGCGCATTGCCGAGCTTGCCGCCATGCGTGACACGCTGCGCCAGCTGGCCGAGGCCTGCAGCGGCGATGCGCGGCCCGACTGCCCGATCCTCGCGGATATGGCGCAGGCGGGGTCAGGCCTGGAGCCGGAGGAAGTGGAAAAGGGCGGCGATGGCGCGGTGCGGGCCTGCCATCGTCACGGCGAGGACAGAACCGCGGCCTCCTAGTCGGTGGATGCCAGCGGCACCGTAGCGGAACACAGATGGAGATCAACCGAATGGATCGACCGAGTACCGCTGCCTCCGTCCAGCCTGCCGCCGATGGTGCCGGCCCTGGCGTGGCGGCCGCTGCGCGGCCCGTTGCCCCCATCGAAAGCCGCCAGCGCATGCGCGACGGCACGGAGCTGCTCTTGCGTACCTGGCAGCCCGATCCCGACTTGTTCCCGGAACCCACGGGCTCGCTGTTGCTGGTGCACGGCCTGGCCGAGCATTGCGGCCGCTACCAGCACGTGGCCGAGTTGCTGTGCGGCCTTGGCCTGCGCGTGCGCGGCTACGACCAGCGCGGCCATGGCGCGAGCGGCGGTCCGCGCATGGTGGCAGAGCATCCGGATGTGTTTGTCGAAGACCTCACTGAAATCCACGACGCTGCGGTGGGCCAGTGGAAGGAGCTGCCGTTCCTGCTGGGGCACAGCATGGGCGGGCTGGTGGCGGCGCGCTTTGCCACCGCGCGCGTGCGGCCGATCCGCGCGCTCGTGCTGTCATCGCCGGCGCTGGCCTTGAGGCTGTCCGGCCCGATGCTGGCCCTGCACCGCATGCTGCTGACGCTGGTGCCGCGCCTGCGCGTGCCCAACCCGATCGATGCGCGCTACCTGTCGCACGACGCGGCGATGGTGGCGCAGTACCGCGCCGATCCGTTGGTGCAGGGCACCATCAGCGCCGGCGTGCTGGAGACGTTCGTGCGTGGCATGGCGCAGGCGCAAACCGATGCGCCTTTGCTGGAAGCGCCCACGCTGATGCTGGTGGCGGGCGACGATCGCATCGTCGACCCGGCGGGCAGCCGACGTTTTTTCGACAACGCGCCGCCCGACCTGCGCGAGGCGCGCTGGTTCGACTCCGGCTACCACGAGCTCTTCAACGAGGCGCAGCCGCTGCGCGGCGAGGTATTCGCCGCGCTCACCGACTGGCTGCGCAAGCATCTGCAACCGCAGGCGGCGTGAGCGTGCATGATGTGTCCCTGGATGGCACCACCTGAACCATTGCGCGCATCCACGGCCCAAGTTCGGCATGCCGCGCATGGACGCATGCATTTGCAATCCTGGCGGGATGTTCCCGCGCGGGCCCATCATCAACCTTTCCAAACGCGGCGCAAGGCCTGACAAGAGACAGCATGGAGACTTACGACTACATCATCGTCGGCGCCGGATCGGCCGGCTGCGTGCTGGCCAACCGCCTGACCCAGGACCCCGAAGTGAGCGTGCTGCTGCTTGAAGCCGGCGGGCGCGACGACTACCACTGGATCCACATCCCGGTGGGCTACCTGTATTGCATCGGCAACCCGCGCACCGACTGGATGTACCGCACCGTGGCAGAAGCCGGCCTGGGCGGCCGCTCGCTGGGCTACCCGCGCGGCCGCGTGCTGGGTGGTTCGTCGTCGATCAACGGCATGATCTATATGCGCGGGCAGCGCGAAGACTATGACGACTGGGCGCGCCTCGCGGGCGACGACGGCTGGTGCTGGGAGAATGTGCTGCCGCTGTTCAAGCGTAGCGAGGACCATCATCGCGGCGGCGACGAATTCCACGGCGCGGGTGGCGAATGGCGCGTGGAAGGGCAGCGCTTGCGCTGGGACATCCTGGAGCGCTTTATGGATGCCGCCGAGCAGGCCGGCATCCCGCGCACCGATGACTTCAATCGCGGCGACAACTTTGGCGTGGGCTATTTCGAAGTCAACCAGCGCCGCGGCATCCGCTGGAATACCGCGAAGGCGTTCCTGCGCCGCGCGGCCGAGCGCCCCAACCTGACCATCGTCACCGGCGCTCAGGTGAGCGCGCTGACGTTCGAGGGACGCCGCTGCAGCGGCGTGGACTATCTCGGCGGGGGCAAGCCATTCACAGCGGCAGCGCGCGAGGAAGTCATCCTGGCGGCGGGCGCGGTCAATACGCCGCAGTTGCTGGAGCTGTCCGGCATCGGCCAGCCCGAGCGGCTGCAGGCTTTGGGCATCGCGGTGCGCCATGTCTTGCCCGGCGTGGGCGAAAACCTGCAGGATCACCTGCAGCTGCGCAGCGTGGTCAAGGTGGAGGGCGTGCGCACGCTCAACACGCGCGCGGGCAGCTGGTGGGGCAAGCTCGGCATCGGCCTGCAGTACGCGATCAACCAGAGCGGGCCGATGAGCATGGCGCCGTCGCAGCTCGGCGCATTCGCGCGCTCGGATGCATCGTATGCGCGGCCCAACCTCGAGTACCACGTGCAGCCGCTATCGCTCGACAAGTTCGGCGATCCGCTGCATCGCTTCAACGCCTTCACGGCCAGCGTGTGCAACCTGCGCCCGACCTCGCGCGGCAGCGTGCACATCGCCGATCCGGATTTCCGCCACGCGCCGGTGATCGCGCCCAATTACCTGACGACCGACGCCGACCGCAAGGTCGCGGCGGATTCGCTGCGGCTGACGCGGCGCATCGTGGCGTCGCCCGCGCTCGCGCCCTACAAGCCGCAGGAATGGCTGCCGGGCCCGGCGTTCGAGACCGACGAGCAACTGGCCCAGGCCGCGAGCGAGATCGGCACCACCATCTTCCATCCGGTGGGCACCTGCCGCATGGGCCGTCCCGATGATCCCGAGGCAGTGGTGGACCAGCGCCTGCGCGTGATCGGCATCGACGGCCTGCGCGTGGTCGATGCATCGATCATGCCGCTGATCACCTCGGGCAACACCAACTCGCCGACCATCATGATCGCGGAGCGTGCCAGCGACATGATCCGCGAAGACCGGCGCCGGCGCATGGCCGGGACGGACGCTGCCAGCGCCGCGGCAACGGTAATTGCCAGCCCGGCAGCTGCCGGCGCCACGGCGAATGCCAAAGCGGGAGCTGCGACACAGACCTGACATCTGGTTCATGTTTCATAATCAGTGCAAACCCGGATGTTTTGCGACGCAGCAGACGCACACAATAGACGCCGAGATGCCGTGCAGCACTGCTCACATTGGCGCGCCCCCCCAAGGGCGCGTCGCGCGTTCCGGGAGGGCGCGGCGCGGCGGGCATCCAGCAGCAATAAAGGCAGCAAATCAATCCAAGCGGCGCGAAAGCCGCAACAGTCACGGGAGCGCGACTGGATTGGCGCGACCTGTGCGGTGGTGGTGCGACCGGCACCACAGTTCTGACCATTTGGCGGTGCCGACCAGAAGCCGGCGCCGCAGCAAGAGGGCGGGCAGGAGATCATGAATCAGCAAGAAACGATCCTGGAAACGCGGAACCTCACCAAGGAGTTCAAGGGGTTCACCGCGGTAAGCGACGTCAACCTCAAGGTGCGGCGCGGTGCCATCCATGCCTTGATCGGCCCCAACGGCGCCGGCAAGACCACCTGCTTCAACCTGCTGACCAAGTTCCTCGAGCCGACCACGGGCACGATCCTGTTCAACGGCATCGACATCACCCGCGAGAAACCGGCGCAGATCGCCCGGCGCGGCGTGATCCGGTCGTTCCAGATCTCTGCTGTATTCCCGCACCTGACGGTGCTGGAGAACGTGCGCATCGGGCTGCAGCGGCAACTTGGCACTTCCTATCATTTCTGGCGCAGCGAGGGCACGCTCGACACGCTCAACGCACGCGGCATGGAACTGCTCGAGCAGGTCGGGCTGACCGATGTGGCGCAGACGGTGACGGTCAACCTGCCGTACGGCCGCAAGCGCGCGCTCGAGATCGCCACCACGCTGGCGATGGAGCCGGAGATGATGCTGCTGGACGAGCCCACCCAGGGCATGGGCCACGAAGACGTGGCGCGCGTCACCGAGCTGATCCGCAAGGTGGCGGTGGGGCGCACCATCCTGATGGTCGAGCACAACATGAACGTGGTCTCGTCGATTGCCGACAAGATCACGGTATTGCAGCGCGGCGCGATCCTGGCCGAGGGGCCGTACGCCGAGGTATCGAAAGACCCGCGCGTGATGGAGGCCTACATGGGCACCGTCGAAACTGAATTGCAGGGCGCGCACTGAGGAGCCAGGATGAGCACAACGCCCGCACTAGAAATCAAGGACCTGCACGCCTGGTACGGCGAATCGCACATCCTGCATGGCGTGGACCTGACCGTGAATCCCGGCGAGGTGGTGACGCTGCTGGGCCGCAACGGCGCCGGGCGCACCACCACGCTGCGCGCCATCATGGGCCTCACCGGCCAGCGCAAGGGCTCGATCCGCGTCAACGGCACCGAGACCATCGGCATGCCGACGCACAAGATCGCGCACTGCGGCATCGGCTATTGCCCGGAAGAGCGGGGCATCTTCGCCAGCCTGTCGTGCGAGGAAAACCTGATGCTGCCGCCGCTGTTGAAAGGGCAGGGCACCAGCGCGCTCACCGGCATGAGCGAGGCCGAGATCTACGAGATGTTCCCTAACCTGAAGGAGCGCCGCCAGAGCCAGGGCACGCGCCTGTCGGGCGGCGAGCAGCAGATGCTTGCCGTCGGGCGCATCCTGCGCACCGGGGCCAACCTGCTGCTGCTCGACGAGATCTCCGAGGGGCTCGCGCCCGTGATCGTGCAAGCGCTGGCGCGGATGATCCTGATGCTCAAGAAAAAGGGCTATACGGTGGTGATGGTGGAGCAGAACTTCCGCTTTGCCGCGCCGCTGGCAGATCGCTTTTATGTGATGGAACACGGCACCATCGTCGAGCGTTTCGCGGCCGCTGAGCTGCAGGCCAAGATGCCGGTGCTGAACGAACTGCTTGGGGTCTGATTCGTATCGGCGCGCGGCGCTGTCATGAATCGCAGGCATTGTTTTAGGGCAGGAACGGGTGGCGTCAGGTGCCGCCGAAACTAAGGAGACAGGCAATGAAGATGACTCGGCTGGCGGTCGCTCTGGCGGCTATCGTAACGGGCGTGGCAATGGGTTCGGCATCGGCGCAGGTCTCGGGCGATACCGTCAAGATCGGCTACATCACCGACATGTCGGGCTTGTACGCCGACATCGACGGCCCGGGCGGCCTCGAAGCCATCAAGATGGCGATCGAGGACAACGGTGGCAAGGTGCTGGGCAAGCCGATCGAACTGGTTTCGGCCGATCACCAGAACAAGGCTGACATCGCCGCATCGAAGGCACGCGAGTGGATGGACCAGCAGGGCTTGGACGCGCTGATCGGCGGCACTAATTCCGCCACTGGCCTGGCCATGAACAAGGTGGCCTCGGAGAAGAAGAAGGTCTACTTCAATATCGGCGCCGGCTCGGCTCGCCTGACCAACGAAGAGTGCTCGCCGTACACCGTGCACTATGCGTATGACACCGTGGCGCTCGCCAAGGGTACCGGCAGCGCGGTGGTCAAGCAGGGTGGCAAGTCGTGGTTCTTCCTGACCGCCGACTACGCCTTCGGCCACTCGCTGGAGGGCGATACCGCGGCCGTCGTGAAGGCCAACGGCGGCACGGTGGTGGGTTCGGTTCGTCACCCGCTGAACGCTTCCGACTTCTCGTCCTTCCTGCTGCAGGCACAATCGTCCAAGGCACAGATCCTCGGCCTGGCCAATGCCGGCGGCGACACCATCAATTCGATCAAGGCGGCCAAGGAATTCGGCATCACCAAGACGATGAAGATCGCCGGCCTGCTGATGTTCATCAACGACATCCACAGCCTGGGGTTGAAGAACACCGAAGGCCTGCTGATGACCGACAGCTGGTACTGGGACATGAACGACGATACCCGCAAGTTCGCCACGCGCTACTTCGCGAAGATGAAGAAGATGCCGAGCAGCTTGCAGGCCGCCGACTACTCCGCTGCGCATACCTACCTGAAGGCCGTCGAGACAGCCAAGACGGATGACCCGGACAAGGTCATGGCCGAACTGAAGAAGATGAAGATCAACGACTTCTACACCAAGGGCTACATCCGCCAGGACGGCCGCGGCATCCATGACATGTACCTGATGCAGGTGAAGTCGCCGGCCGAATCGAAGAAGCCGTGGGACTACCTGAAGGTGGTGGCCACGATCCCGGGTGAGCAGGCTTTCACCACGGTGGCGGAATCGAAGTGCGCGATGATAAAGAAGTAAGCATGTGAATTGAGTTGCGTTGAGTTGATTGAGGTATGGCGCCCCTGCCCGAGACCGTTGACCGCTGGCTGTTGGCTGTTGGCTGTTGACTGTTAAGCGGGATCGAGGGCGGGGGCCAGTGTCTTTCTTCGCTTCATTTTGACAGCGCCTGCCTGGCGGGGAACGACCAATCCCGGCTGGTGCGCAAACGGTAACGCCTGCGATGGACATCTTCGGTATTCCTCTGCCCGCCATGCTGTCCCAGTTATTGCTGGGACTGGTCAACGGTGCCTTCTATGCGATGTTGAGCCTTGGCCTTGCGGTCATCTTCGGGCTGCTCAACGTCATCAATTTTGCCCATGGGGCGCTGTTCATGCTCGGCGCGGTCCTGGCCTGGATGGGCATGGAGTACGCCGGGCTCAACTACTGGGTGATGCTGGTGCTGTCGCCGCTGGCGGTGGCGCTGATCGGCATCGTGATCGAGCGCACCATGCTGCGCTGGATCTACAAGCTCGACCATATCTACGGCCTGCTGCTGACGCTGGGCATCACGCTGGTGATCGAAGGCATCTTCCGCTCGATCTACGGGGTGTCGGGGCTGCCGTACTCGGCGCCCGAGGCGCTCAGCGGCGCCACGGATCTCGGCTTCATGATCCTGCCGAACTACCGCGCGTGGGTGGTGGCTGCCTCGCTGGTGGTGTGCTTCTCCACCTGGTACCTGATCGAGAAGACCAAGCTGGGCGCCTACCTGCGCGCCGGCACGGAGAACCCCAAGCTGGTTGAGGCGTTCGGCGTCAACGTGCCGCTGATGGTGACGCTGACCTATGGCTTCGGTGTGGCGCTGGCGGCGTTTGCCGGCGTGCTGGCGGCGCCGGTGATCCAGATCTCGCCGCTGATGGGGCAGAACCTGATCATCATCGTGTTCGCGGTGGTGGTGATCGGCGGGATGGGCTCGATCATGGGCTCGATCCTCACCGGCCTCGGCCTGGGCGTGATCGAGGGCCTGACCAAGGTGTTCTATCCGGAGGCCTCCTCCACGGTCGTGTTCTTCATCATGGTGATCGTGCTGATGCTGCGCCCGGCCGGGCTGTTCGGGAGGGAGAAGTGATGAACCAACCAACCGGCGCGGCAGTGGCCGCGGGGCAGACAAGACAGGGGCGGGGCGTGCAGAAGAAACTGTTGTACGGATTGTTGCTGGCAGCGCTGATCCTGGCGCCGGTGGCCGGGGCGTATCCGGTGTTCGTGCTCAAGGTGCTGTGCTTCGCGCTGTTCGCGTGCGCCTTCAACCTGCTGATCGGCTATACCGGGCTGCTGTCGTTCGGCCATGCGGCCTTCTTCGGCGGCGCGGCCTATACGGCCGGGCATGCGATGAAGGTGTGGGGCGTCACGCCGGAGGTCGGGCTGGTGCTGGGCACGCTGGCGGGCGCCTTGATCGGGTATGTGGTCGGCTACATCGCGATTCGCCGGCAGGGCATCTACTTCTCGATGATCACGCTGGCGCTGGCGCAGATGCTGTTCTTCTTCTGCCTGCAGGTCCCCTACACCGGGGGCGAGGATGGCTTGCAGGGCATTCCGCGTGGCAAGCTGTTCGGGGTGTTGTCCCTAGCCAACGATCTGACGTTGTATTACGTGGCGCTGGCGATCATCGTGGCGGCCTTCGCGCTGATCGTGCGGACCGTGCATTCGCCGTTCGGGCAGATCCTCAAGGCGATCAAGGAAAACGAGCCGCGCACCATTTCGCTGGGCTACGATACGGATCGCTTCAAGCTGATGGTGTTTGTGCTGTCGGCGGCGCTTTCCGGGCTGGCGGGATCGATCAAGGCGCTGGTGCTGGGCTTTGCCACGCTGACCGACGTGCACTGGTCGATGTCGGGCTCGGTGATCCTGATGACGCTGGTGGGCGGCCTGGGCACGCTTTCCGGCCCGCTGGTCGGTGCTTTCGTGGTGGTGGCCCTGGAAAACAAGCTCGGCGACATCGGCAGCTTCCTGGCCTCGACGACGGGCATCGAGTGGTTCAACTCACTGGGCGAATCCGTCACAATGGTGACAGGCGTGATCTTCGTGATCTGCGTGCTGACGTTCCGCCGCGGCATCATGGGCGAGCTTCTTGCGCGCTTTGGGAAGCCCCGGGAGTGATCGTGGGGCGACATGCCCGATTTTGGGGCTAGGGTTTCTTCTAGCTTGCTCGAAACGCACCGCTTCGTTACATTCCATATACGGTTTTCGCAGGTTAAATGGAGGCGGAAGCGAGGAGACGACAGGCGCGCAGTCACTAGGCTGCAGTGTCAATATAAGATAAGGGCGTTGCTGGGTGATCCTCGGCAACGCCTTTTTTAATGCCCGCTTTTTATGCTCGTTTCTGGTGCGTGACGTTTTCGCCATGCGGAATCGCCGATAAATGACACCGACTGCGCATGCGACAATGCGGCCTTGCCATCGGGCCCGCCATGCCTTCAGATTCCCCCTCTCCAATTCCTTCCTCGCCTGAATTCGCCATTCCCCCGGCCTCGATACGCCTGGCCGGTACTGCCGATGCGCAAAGTCTGGGCGCCTGGCTGCAATCACGGCACGCATTGCCCGTGCCGGCGGCGCGTGCCCGGCAGGCGCTGCTGGAGGGGCTGCTTGCCCGGCCTGAGCGTGGGGCCTGTGTGGTGGCACAGGACAGCGCCGGCGCGGATCTGCTCGGTTGCCTGCCCGTTACGCTGATGCCTCACCTCGAACTTGCCGGCCTCGCGGCGCTTGCCACCGAATGGTGGGCAGGTGACGTGCCGGTGGACAGGGGCGCCGCCATGCTGCTGGATTGCTGCAGCCTGCTGGCCGACTGGTGCCGCGCGCACGGCGTGCGCCACCTGTTGCTGGCGCCGGCGCTGCTGGCTGCGCCGCAGGCGGCGGCGGCGGGCTTCGAGCCGCATGCCAGCGGCCTGTGGCATCGCAATTTGTCACCAGCCACCAAGATGCTGGGCTGACGCGTTCAGCGCGCCTGCCGCGCTTGTTTCACCGCCTTTCCTCCGTTTTCTCTTCTTTCGTCTCCCCGCGTCCATGGAATTCGCGTTTCTTGCTGTTGCCGCTTTTCTTGCCGGCTTGATCGATGCTGTCGCCGGCGGTGGTGGCCTGGTGCAGATCCCCGCGCTGTTTTCGGCTTATCCCAATATGCCGCCGGCCACGCTGCTCGGCACCAGCAAGGTGGCGTCGCTGGCGGGTACCACCAATGCGGCGTTGCGCTATGGGCGCAGCGTGCGCATCTACTGGGGCGCGACCTTGCCGACGATGCTGTCGGCCTTTGCCTTCTCGATGGCGGGCGCCTACGCGCTCACGCTGATCCCCGCGGAGCCGCTGCGCAAGTCGCTGCCCTTTATCCTGGTGACCCTGCTGGTCTATACGGTGGCCAAGAAGAGCCTGGGTACCGAGCACGCACTGTCGCTCTCGGGCGCCAAGGAGCGCGCCGCGGCTTTGCTGGCGGGGGCCGTGATCGGCTTTTACGACGGCGTGTTCGGGCCGGGCACCGGCAGTTTCCTGATGATCGTGTTCGTGCGCGTGTTCGGGTACGACTTCCTGCACGCCTCGGCATCGACCAAGGTGGTCAACTTCGCCACCAACCTGGCGGCCTTGCTGCTGCTGGCGGCGAAGGGGCATGTCTGGTGGCAGCTCGGGCTGGTCATGGCCTTGGCCAACGTGGCCGGCAGCCAGATCGGCAGCCGCCTCGCGCTCAAGCACGGCAGCGCCTTCGTGCGGCGCGTGTTCATCGTGGTGGTGGCCGGATTGATCGTGAAGACTGCCTGGGATGCGTTCGGCCGATGAGGGTCAAGATGCAGCCGTGTCGCTTGCATGCTGCGATGCGGGTTAATCCCGCTAGCCCGGGGATAGGCCTGTTGCTAGACTCGCTACGCATTCCCGACCGGGCGGTCGGTGAATGGGCGGCCGGCGTGGCGCGCCATGGAACTGTTTGGCGAGCCTTGCCGAGCGCCGCCGGGGATCACGCGCAGGACGGGAGATGGGGCAGGGCGGATTCGGATTCGCCCATCGCCCCGTGGTTGCAGGCAGGCGCCGGCGTTGCGCCTGGATACGGGCCTGAAATGCAACGAAAGGGCACCGGCACAATAAGATCCGCCAGGACAAGACAGACCAGAAGACCAGATTGAGGCATCCGACCGGCCGCGAGCCGACACGGATTCCTCTTCCGTTTGCCGCAATGGAGGGAGACACGATGACATTCAAGCGCGCCAGCCTGCTGGCTCTCGCTGCCGCCAGCCTGTGCGCCGGCACCGCCAGCGCACAGGTCAAAGTCGGGGTAACGCTATCGGCCACGGGGCCCGCGGCCTCGCTGGGCATCCCCGAGAAGAACACCATCTCGCTGCTGCCCAAGGAGATCGCTGGCAAGAAGATCGAGTACATCGTGCTCGACGATGCGTCGGACACCACCACCGCGGTCAAGAACACGCGCAAGCTGATCAGCGAAGACAAGGTCGACGTGATCGTGGGCTCCACCGTCACGCCCAACTCGCTGGCCATGGTGGACGTCGTCGCCGAGAACGAGACGCCGATGATCACGCTGGCCGCCTCGGCCCGCATCATCGAGCCGATGGATGCCAAGCGCGCCTGGGTTTTCAAGACGCCGCAGAACGACTCGCACATGGCGACCGCCATTGCCGAGCACATGACCAACCACAACGTGAAGACGGTTGCCTTTATCGGCTTCGCGGATGCCTATGGCGATAGCTGGGCGCAGGAGTTCGCCAAGGTCGGCGAGATGCGCAAGCTCAAGGTGGTGGCAAACGAGCGCTTTGCGCGCACCGACACTTCGGTCACCGGCCAGGTGCTCAAGATGATGGGCAGCAACGCCGACGCGGTCCTGATCGCAGGCTCGGGTACGCCCGCTGCGCTGCCTGCCAAGGCGCTCAAGGAGCGTGGCTGGAAGGGCAAGATCTACCAGACCCATGGTGTGGCCAACGCCGATTTCCTGCGCGTGTGCGGCAAGGATTGCGAAGGTACGTTCCTGCCGGCCGGCCCGCTGCTGGTGGCCGAGCAACTGCCCGATACCAACCCGGTGAAGAAGCCTGCCATCAGCTATAAGACGGCATACGAGAAGGCGTTTGGCGGCCAGGTCTCAACCTTTGGCGGCCATGCCTGGGATGCCGGCCTGCTGTTGCAGCGAGCCATTCCCGAGGCGCTGAAGAAGGGCCAGCCGGGCACCAAGGAGTTCCGCAAGGCGCTGCGCGATGCCATGGAGCAAACCAGGGAGCTGCCGATCTCGCACGGCATCATGAACATGACGCCGACCGACCACCTTGGCCTGGACCAGCGCGCGCGCGTGATGGTGGAGATCGCCGACGGCAAGTGGAAGTTGCAGACCAAGTAGGCGGCAAAGACTGGCTGCATTGATGCAACGAGGGCGCATGGCCAGCCATGCGCCTTTTTTGTTGCGCGCGCCATCCCACGCGGTCCCACGCCACTGCACTACTGCGCTACTACAGGCAATCCCGTACTTGACACCGCATCCGCCATGCATGATCTTTAACGTGTTAATGAATTTGGCGTTTGTCCGGGCGAGCGAAACGAGATGACGGTCATGGTGCGCTGCGGATATGCTGCACCCGTCATACACAGAGTTTCCCGCCTCTCGTGCCAAATCACCGATGCGGCACTGCGCAAGCTAAGGGTTCCTCGGGATTTCCGCTATGCGTAAGTTGTTTCATATTTCGTAATTTGTAGTTTCACAAGCTAGCCGGCCTCCCTCCGCCGGCCGGACTCACCAACAATACGAGGAGACAATGGACCTCTCGATCGCCGCCATCCTGGCGCAGGACGGCATCACCTCGGGCGCCATCTATGCGCTGCTCGCGCTAGCCTTGGTGCTGGTGTTCTCGGTGACCCGCGTCATCTTCATTCCGCAAGGGGAGTTCGTCGCCTATGGCGCGCTGACCCTGGCGGCGATCCAGTCCGGCCATGCGCCGCAAAGCAGCTGGCTGCTGCTGGTCATGGGCGTGCTGACCTTTCTGTACGAGACGGTCACCATCCTGCGCAGCGCCGAGCTGCGCCGGACCGCGCCCAGGCGAGTCGCGGTGCTGGCCGGCAAATACCTGCTCTTCCCGCTGGCCGTGCATCTGCTGGCGCAGAACTTCGACGGGCAGTCGATGCCCATGCTGGCGCAGATCGCGCTGACGCTGCTGATCGTGATCCCGCTCGGGCCCATGCTGTATCGCCTGGCCTACCAGCCGCTGGCCGAAGCCAGCACGCTGGTGCTGCTGATCGTCTCGGTGGGCGTGCACTTTGCGCTGGTGGGGTTGGGGCTGGTCATGTTCGGCGCCGAGGGCTCGCGCACCACGCCATTCTCGGAGGCGCGCTTTGAAGTGGGCAGCCTGACCATCTCCGGGCAGAGCCTTTGGGTGGTCGGCGTATCGGCATTGCTGATCGCGGGGCTGTATTTCTACTTCGAACGCACGATTGCCGGCAAGGCGCTGCGTGCCACGGCGGTCAATCGGCTGGGCGCGCGGCTGGTTGGCATCGGCACGACGCAGGCCGGGCGCCTGTCGTTCACGCTTGCCGCGGCAATGGGCGCGCTGTGCGGGATCCTGATCGCGCCGCTGACCACGGTGTACTACGAATCGGGTTTCCTGATCGGCCTGAAAGGCTTCGTCGGCGCGATCGTGGGCGGCCTGGTGAGCTACCCCGTGGCGGCCGCGGGCGCCATCCTGGTGGGGCTGCTCGAGTCCTATTCGTCCTTCTGGGCCAGTGCGTTCAAGGAGGTCATCGTGTTCACCCTGATCCTGCCCGTACTGCTGTGGCGCTCGCTCACCAGCAAGCATGTGGAAGACGAGGAATAACGGACACGCCATGAACACTAACCTCAAGAACCGCATCTTCCTGCTGGCCTTCGCGGTAGTGCTGGCACTGTTGCCGGTGCTGCCCACGCCCGAATTCTGGATCACGCTGGGCAACTACATCGGCCTGTACAGCATCGTCGCCATCGGTCTGGTGCTGCTCACCGGCGTGGGCGGCATGACCTCCTTCGGCCAGGCTGCCTTCGTCGGGTTGGGCGCCTACAGCACGGCCTATCTCACCACGCAGTTCGGGCTGTCGCCCTGGTTTGGCCTGCTGGTCGGGCTGGTGATCACGATGGCCTCGGCCTACGTGATCGGCCTCGTCACCATGCGCATGTCCGGCCACTACCTGCCGCTGGCCACGATCGCCTGGGGCCTGTCGCTGTTCTTCCTGTTCGGCAACCTGGAGTTCCTCGGCAAGTACGATGGCCTCAACGGCATTCCCGTGCTGCACGTGCTCGGCATCGAGCTCGCCTCCGGGCGCTCGATGTTCTACCTGATCTGGGGCGTGGTGCTGGTGTCGGTGATCGCCATGCAGAACCTGCTCAACTCGCGCCCGGGCCGCGCCATCCGCGCGTTGAAGGGCGGCGGCACCATGGCCGAGGCGATGGGCGTGAACACCGCGTGGATGAAGGTGGTGATCTTCGTGGTGGCGGCGATGCTGGCCTGCATCTCGGGCTTCCTCTACGCACATCTGCAGCGCGCGGTGAACCCCACGCCATTCGGGCTGAACTACGGCATCGAGTACCTGTTCATGGCGGTGGTCGGCGGCGTGGGACACGTGTGGGGAGCGGTGCTGGGTGCCGGCATCCTCACCATCCTGAAGGACGTACTGCAGGGCGTGCTGCCCAAGTTGCTGGGCGCCAACGGCAACTTCGAAACCATCGTGTTCGGCGTGCTGATGGTGCTGCTGCTGCAATACGCGCGCGATGGCATCTGGCCGTTTATCAAGAAGCTGTTCCCCAACGGCCCGCCGGTGGTGGCCCCGGCGCAAGCGCCCGCATTACCGTTGCGCGCGAAGCCGCACGCCGGCGAACTGATCCTCGACGTGAAAGCGGCGCGCAAGGAGTTCGGCGGGCTGGTGGCGGTCAACGACGTCAGCTTCCAGGTGCGCGCCGGCGAGATCATCGGCCTGATCGGCCCCAACGGCGCGGGCAAATCCACCACCTTCAACCTCGTCACCGGCGTGCTGCCGGCCACGCGCGGCGAGGTGCTGTACCGCGGCGAGCAGATCTCCGGGCTGCCCTCGCGCGAGATCGTCAAGCGCGGCATCGGCCGCACCTTCCAGCACGTGCATCTGCTGCCCACCATGACCGTGCTGGAGAACGTGGCCATCGGCGCGCACCTGCGCGGCGACTTTGCGCCGCAGGGCGGCGTGACGGCGGCGATCCTGCGCATGAACAAGCGCGAGGAGGCGAAGCTGCTGCACGAAGCCGCGCGCCAGCTCGAACGCGTGGGCCTGGCCGACTGCATGTACATGGAAGCCGGCAGCCTCGCGCTGGGCCAGCAACGCATCCTGGAGATCGCGCGCGCGCTGTGCTGCGATCCCGCGCTGCTGTTGCTGGATGAGCCCGCCGCAGGCCTGCGCTACAAGGAAAAGCAGGCGCTGGCCGAGCTGCTGAAGAAGCTCAAGGGCGAGGGCATGAGCGTGCTGCTGGTCGAGCACGACATGGACTTCGTGATGAACCTGACGGACCGCCTGGTGGTGATGGAATTTGGTACGCGCATCGCGCAGGGCGTGCCCGAGGACGTGCAGAAGGACCCGGCGGTGCTCGAGGCCTACCTCGGCGGCGTGGAGTAAGGAAAGAACAATGAGCCTGATCCTGGAAGTAAAGGACCTCCACGTGCGCTACGGCAAGGTCGAAGCCGTGCACGGCGCCAACCTGAAAGTGGAGGCGGGAAAGATCGTCACGGTGATCGGCCCCAACGGCGCGGGCAAGTCCACCATGCTCAACGCCATCATGGGCGCGCTGCCGGTGAGCGGTTCGTCCAACGGCGCGGTGACCTACCTCGGCCACGACCTCGCCGGCCTGCCGGTGGAAGGGCGCGTGGCGCGCGGCATGTGCCTGGTGCCGGAGAAGCGCGAACTGTTCGGCTCGATGAGCGTGGCGGACAACCTGGTGCTGGGCGCCTATCGCCGCAAGCGCGCCGGCGAGAAGAATTTCCTCGACCAGATGGAAGTGGTCTACGGGCTGTTCCCGCGCTTGAAGGAGCGGGCGAAGCAGGATGCCGGTACGTTGTCCGGTGGCGAGCGCCAGATGCTGGCGGTGGGCCGCGCGCTGATGGCCAAGCCGCAACTGCTGATGCTGGATGAACCGAGCCTGGGGCTGGCGCCGCTGATCGTGAAAGAGATCTTTCACATCATCAATGACCTGCGCAAGACGGGCGTGGCGACGCTGCTGATCGAGCAGAACGCGCGGGCGGCGCTGCAGGTGGCGGATTACGGGTACGTGATCGAGACGGGGGATATGGCGATGGAGGGGCCGGCGGCGGAGCTGGCGGCGAATCCGAAGGTGATTGAGACGTATCTGGGATTGGCGAAGAAGGCGGCTTAGCGCTTCCCGCTTTGTAGAATTCTCTCGATGAATAACGGCGAGCTTTGCTCGCCGTTATTATTTCTGAGATGCATTTTCTAGTGAAGCCAGTCTGTTGGCTTTGGTGGCGGTTGGATAGCGCAGCGGTTGGTACGCTTTCAATTCATGATATGAATATATCTGTCCAGACGTATCGGATAGGCATTCTTAATATGGATGCTATGATTGCCGGAAGTAAAAAAGATGTGTCTAATGAATGTGGTTTGGCAAATGATGCCAATTTCTATTTGTCCCGTGAATTTTCCTGATTGAGTTCGAGCACATCCGGGTCCTGTGCCGCCACGCCTAGCAACCATGCCCGAAATTGCGCAAACGCCGGATGGTCCCGCCGCTCCCGCGGCGCGCACAGGAAGTAGCCACGCGTCAGCCGGATCGGCAGATCAAACGGCGCCACCACGCGGCCCGCGGCGATCTCATCGCGTACCAGGCAGCGCTGCAATACCGCCACGCCCATATCCGCCTTGACCGCCTGCACCAGGATCGAGACCTGGTCGAAGCCTTTCGAGAGCGTTGGCGCAGCACTGGGTACGCCCGCGGCCCACAGCCAGTGCTGCCAGTTTGCCGGCGCGGTAGTGTGATAGAGCAGGGGCTCATCGAGCAGTTCGGCGGGCTCGGACCAGCGGCCTGCCTCAAGGCGCGCGCGGGCGCGCTCGGGGTGGCAGATGGGCACCATCTCGCTGCCGATCACGTAGTCGCATTGCAGGCCGGGCCAGCGGTCCGGGGTGCCGGGCAGGATGGCGGCATCGGGCGCGGGGCCTGAGAAGTCCTCGTCGCGCCGGTAGGGCACAAAGTCCAGGCGGACGTCGGGGTAGCGGCGGTGGAAATCCGGCAGCCTTGGCACCAGCCATACGCTGGCCAGCGTGGGCACGGCCGATAGCGTCAGGTGGTGCTGGCGGTCACGGGCGAGGAGGGCGGCGCTGGCGTTTTCAATGGCTGCCAGCGGGCCGGCCACGGCCTCCAGCAGTTGCTTGCCGGCATCGGTCAGCGTCAGGCGATGCGCATTGCGCTGGAGCAGGGGCTGGCCAAAGTGCGATTCGAGCCGGGCAATGGCACGGCTGATCGCGCCCTGGGTCACGCACAGGTCCTCGGCCGCGCGCGTGAAACTGCCCAGCCGCGCGGCGGCGGCAAAGGCATGCAGTTCGGACATCGAGGGTGAGCGTAGCCGCATGAGGTGGGGGAGGGTGGGCCGAGAATGCACTTTGGTAATGCAACCGTGCAATATAGTCGTTTGTGCGGACTCGGTAAACTCCCGACACTTGGCGAGCCAACTCATAGAAATCCAAGGAGAAGTCCGCATGATCCGAGCCCAACTGCCGCGCCGGCATTTTGTCCTGTCTTGCCTGGCGGCATGCGCCAGCCTTGCCGCAGCCGGCGGCGCGCTGGCGCAGGCCAACTATCCGAACAAGCCGATTCGCCTGATCGTGCCCTTTGCCGCGGGCGGCTCTACCGATTTGTCGGCACGCCTGGTTGCGGAGTTCGGCGGGCGCGAGCTGGGCCAGTCCATCGTGGTGGAGAACAAGGGTGGCGCCGGTGGCTCGCTGGGCATGGAGCAGGTCGCGCGCGCGGCGCCGGACGGCTACACCATCGGCATGGCGACGGTCAGCACGCATGGCTCCAACCGGGCCGTGTACCCCAAGCTGAACTACGATCCGATCAAGGATTTCGCGCCGGTCACCAACGTGGTCGCCATCCCGAGCGTGTTCGCGGTGCATCCCAGCGTGCCGGCCAAGACCATGCAGGAGTTCGTCGCGCTGGTCCGTGCCAACCCCGGCAAGTACAGCTTCGCCTCTCCCGGCGCTGGCTCGCTAGGCCATGTGAATATCGAGAACTTCATGATGCTGGCCAAGATCGACATGCTGCACGTGCCGTACAAGGGCGCCGGCCTGGCGCTCAACGATGCAGTGGCAGGGCAGGTCAATGCCATCACCGACAACCTGTCGTCCACGCTGCCCCACGTGAAATCGGGCCGGCTGCGGGCGCTGGCCGTGCTGGGCGCCACCCGTTCGCCGCAGCTTCCCAACGTGCCGACTTACGCGGAACTGGGCTACAAGGAGATGGGCGATGGCGGCTGGTTCGGCATAGTCGCGCCCGCCGGCACGCCGCCAGCCGTCGTCGCCAAGCTCAACAGCGCTATCCACAAGGCGATGCTGAACCCCGAGTTCAAGCGCAAGGTGGAGGAGTCGGGCGGCACGCTGGTGCCGACCACGCCGGACGGCTTCAAGGTGCAGATCCAGCAGGCGATGGCGCGCTATGCACGCGTGGCCAAGGCCGCCAATATCAAGCTGGACTGACGGCCATGAGCGACAACTTCGAGCCCTTCGTCCACTTCGCGCCCCTGGCCCAGACGCTGCCGCTGGTGTGCGACTCGCCGCATAGCGGCACACAATACCCGCAGGATTTCCGGGCAGCCGTCCCAGCGCAGCGCCTGCGCGGCGGCGAGGACACCCACGTGGAAGCGCTGTGGGAAGCCGTGCCCCAGGCTGGCGGCACGTTGATTGCCGCCAATTTCCCGCGTGTCTACATCGATCCCAACCGTACGCTGGACGATCTCGATCCCAGCCTGCTGGACGGCACCTGGCCCGAGCCGCTGGCCCCAGGCGAGAAAACGCGGTTGGGGTATGGGCTGATCTGGCGCAACATCGATGCCGCCACGCCCATCTATGACCGCAAACTCTCGCTGGAAGAGGTACGCAACCGGATCGATCGCTACTACCGCCCGTACCACCAGGCGCTGTCAGGCGCGGTCGAGGAAACGTATCGGCGCTTCGGCGCGGTCTGGCATCTCAACCTGCACTCGATGCCCAACAACGCTTACGAGCGGTTGAAGATCCAGAGCGCCCATCCGCTGGCCGATTTTGTGCTGGGCGACCGGGATGGCACGACCTGCGAGCCTGCCTTTGTCGATTTGGTGGATGCTGAATTGCGTTCGCTCGGCTACACCGTGGCGCGCAATGATCCGTACAAGGGCGTGCAACTGATCGCACAAATCGGTCGCCCTGCCGAATGGCGCAACAGCCTGCAGATCGAGATTCGGCGCCCGCTGTACATGGACGAAGTGACGCGCGAGCGCAATGCAGGGTTCGACCAGCTTCAGGCCGATCTGGGGCGGTTGATCGAGCGCATCGCTGTCTACCTGGAAGAGCAGGGCAGGGGATGAGGCGTAGGAGCCGATCAAGGTAGCGACCAAGCCAGGCCATTGCGCCCGGCTTTTTTGTTTCACGTGGAACACACCCAGGTTATTCATGCAGCATGTTTCACGTGAAACATGCTGCGGCGCAGGGAAGCTCCGGAGATTGCCGTTATAATTCGGCATCCCGATT
The DNA here is from genome assembly GCF_044627735.1 of Cupriavidus sp. CuC1. NCBI lineage: Bacteria > Pseudomonadati > Pseudomonadota > Betaproteobacteria > Burkholderiales > Burkholderiaceae > Cupriavidus > Cupriavidus sp. CuC1. The sequence goes on from NZ_JBIUHC010000004.1 coordinate 67,045, forward strand.
TATTTCCGCTAGCCTCCCGGAGGAGGTGCCTCCATGCTTTACCCAAAAGAATTCGATGTCATTGTTGTCGGTGGCGGCCACGCCGGCACTGAAGCTGCACTCGCCGCTGCGCGTATGGGCTGCCAGACGCTGCTGCTGAGCCACAACATCGAGACCCTTGGCCAGATGAGCTGCAATCCGTCCATCGGCGGCATTGGCAAGGGCCATCTCGTCAAGGAGGTGGATGCAATGGGCGGCGCCATGGCGGCGGCCACGGATGAGTCGGGGATCCAGTTTCGTATCCTGAATTCCAGCAAGGGTCCGGCCGTACGTGCCACCCGCGCTCAGGCGGACCGCGTGCTGTATCGCAAGGCGATTCGCACGCGGCTCGAAAACCAGCCCAACCTGATGCTGTTCCAGCAGGCCGTGGATGACCTGGTGGTGGAGGGCGACCGCGTGGTCGGTGCCGTCACGCAGGTTGGCATCACCTTTCGCGCACGCGCCGTGGTACTGACCGCTGGTACCTTCCTCGACGGGAAGATCCACGTGGGGCTGGATAACTACACTGGCGGCCGTGCGGGTGACCCTGCCTCGGTATCGCTTTCGGCGCGCCTGAAGGAGCTCAAGCTGCCGCAGGGCCGCCTGAAGACGGGTACGCCGCCGCGTATCGACGGACGCACCATCGATTTCTCCGTGATGGACGAGCAGCCTGGCGATCTCGATCCGGTGCCGGTGTTCTCCTTCCTGGGGCGTGCCGAGCAGCACCCGCAGCAACTGCCGTGCTGGATCACGCATACCAATAGCCAGACCCACGACATCATCCGTGGCGGCCTGGATCGTTCGCCGATGTACACCGGCGTGATCGAAGGGGTAGGGCCGCGTTACTGCCCCAGCATCGAGGACAAGATCCATCGTTTTGCCAGCAAGGACAGCCACCAGATCTTCCTGGAACCGGAAGGACTGACCACCAACGAGTTTTACCCCAACGGCATCTCCACCAGCCTGCCGTTCGACGTGCAACTTGCCCTGGTGCACTCGATCCGTGGCATGGAGAACGCGCACATCCTGCGTCCCGGCTATGCCATTGAGTACGATTACTTCGATCCGCGTGCCCTGAAGGCCTCGCTGGAGTCCAAGGCCATCAGCGGCCTGTTCTTCGCCGGCCAGATCAACGGCACCACCGGCTACGAAGAAGCTGCGGCCCAGGGCCTGCTGGCTGGCATCAACGCGGGGTGCTTCGTGCGGGAGCGCGACGCCTGGACTCCCCGGCGAGACCAGGCCTATCTTGGGGTTCTGGTCGACGACCTGATCACCCGCGGGGTCTCGGAACCGTACCGAATGTTCACCAGCCGTGCTGAGTTCCGATTGAGCCTGCGTGAAGATAATGCCGATATGCGACTGACCGAGGCAGGCCGGGAGCTTGGCGTGGTCGATGATGTGCGCTGGGATGCCTTTAACCGGAAGCGCGATGCTGTTTCACGTGAAACAGAGCGACTGAAGGGAACTTGGGTCAATCCGAGCATCCTGCCGGAAGCCGACGCCGTGCCGCTGCTGGGCAAGGCGATCGAGCGCGAGTACAACCTCGCCGATCTGCTGCGCCGTCCTGCTGTCACCTACGAAGCGCTGATGGCATTGCAAGGTGGCAAGTTCGCACCCGCCCAGGCACTCGATGCCGACCCGCTGCTGGTCGGGCAGATTCGCGAGCAGATCGAGATCGGCATCAAGTACCACGGCTACATCGCCCGGCAAGCCGCAGAGGTGGATAAGCTGGAAGCCAACGAATCCACCCGCCTGCCTGAGGACTTCGACTACACGGAAGTGCGCGGCCTTGGCATCGAGGTGGGCCAGAAGCTGAATCAGCACCGGCCCGAGACCCTCGGCCAGGCATCGCGTATTTCCGGCGTGACGCCGGCCGCGATTTCGCTGCTGCTGGTCCATCTGAAAAAGAAGGGCATGGGGCGTACCAAGTCCGACCCCAGCCAAGAGGCCGCCTGAGTGAGGAACCAACGTTACGCGGCCGTGGATGATGCCGATCAGCGCCGTCGCCTGGAGGCCGGCTTGTCCGCCATTGGCCTGGCGGTCTCCGCGAGCCAGATCGATCAGTTGTTTGCCTACCTGGCACTGCTGCGCAAATGGAACGCCATCTATAACCTGACCGCCATCCGTCATCCCGACGAGATGCTGACCCACCACATGCTCGACTCGCTAGCCGCCGTGCCGGCGCTGGCGGAAGCGGCACGCGCCGCAGGGGTGGAGGAGGGCGCGCGCAGCCGGGTGCTGGATGTGGGTTCTGGCGGTGGCATGCCGGGCCTGCCGCTGGCCATCGCTTGCCCCGACCTGTCGGTGCTGATGGTCGACATCGTGCAAAAGAAAACCGCCTTCCTGACGCAGTGCCGGGCGCAGCTCGGCCTGTCCAACGCCGCCGCCCATTGGGGGCCGGTGGAGAAGCTGGAAGACGACAAGGGGTATGCAGTCATCACGTCGCGTGCGTTTGCCGAGCTGAGCGATTTCGTTTCGCTCGCCGGCCACCTGCTGGCGCCGGGCGGCAAGCTGATTGCAATGAAGGGCGTTTATCCTCAGCCCGAACTCGATCGCATGGACGCGGCCGGGTTGATGGCCGGGTGGCAGGTCGAGGCGATACCGCGCCTGACCGTGCCGGAGCTGGACGCAGAACGTCACCTGGTGGTGCTGTCGCGCCGCTGACCCGGCCGGTGGTTGTCGCCGGCGCCCACCCCCGGCAGGTAGAAATCAAGCAGGAGCAGCAGGAGCATATGGCCAAGGTATTCGTGATCGCAAACCAGAAGGGCGGCGTCGGCAAGACCACCACCACGGTGAACCTTGCCGCCGGCCTCGCGGCACAGGACCAGCGTGTGTTGCTGATCGACCTGGATCCCCAGGGCAATGCCTCGATGGGTTCCGGCATCGACAAGCAGTCGCTCGAGCACAGCATCTACCAGGTGCTGGTTGGCTTGTCGACGGTGAGCCAGGCACGCCAGCATTCCGAGTCCGGCAAGTACGACGTGCTGCCCGCCAACCGCGAGCTGGCCGGCGCGGAAGTGGAGCTGGTCGAGCTGGACCAGCGCGAGAAACGTCTCAAGAACGCCATTGCCGAGGTCGATGCCGAATACGATTTCGTGCTGATCGACTGCCCGCCGTCGCTCTCGCTGCTGACCCTCAACGGCCTGTGCGCGGCCCACGGCGTGATCGTGCCGATGCAGTGCGAGTACTTCGCGCTGGAAGGGCTGTCCGATCTCGTCAATACCATCAAGCAGGTGCACGCCAACCTCAATCGCGACCTGAAGGTGATTGGCTTGCTGCGTGTGATGTTTGACCCACGTGTCACCCTGCAGCAACAGGTGTCGGCCCAACTCGAGTCGCATTTTGGCGACAAAGTGTTCAAGACCGTCATCCCGCGCAATGTGCGGCTGGCAGAGGCGCCGTCGTACGGCGTGCCGGGCGTGGCATTCGATCCGTCGTCAAAGGGGGCCAAGGCCTACCTGGATTTCGGCGCCGAGATGATCGCACGCGTCAAGCAACTCGACTGAGCACCGGGTTGAGAGTCACCGGGTTGAGAGTCACCGAATACAGGATACCGAGATGAGCACCGCGAAGAAGAAGGGCCTGGGCCGCGGACTGGAAGCACTGCTGGGTGGTCCGGCCGAGATTGTCGATGCCGTCAAGCAGGAGGGCGCGCCCTCCGTGCTGCGCCTGGACCAGCTCCAGCCCGGCAAATACCAGCCGCGCACGCGCATGGACGAAGGCGCGCTGCAGGAGTTGGCCGCGAGCATCCGCGCCCAAGGGCTGATGCAGCCGATCCTGGTGCGCCGCGTTGCCGAGCCGGACCGCTACGAGATCATTGCCGGTGAGCGCCGCTTCCGCGCATCCAGGATCGCCGGGCTCGAAGAGGTGCCGGTGCTGGTCAAGGACGTGGCCGACGAAGCCGCGGCCGCGATGGCGCTGATCGAGAATATCCAGCGTGAAGACCTCAACCCGCTGGAAGAAGCGCAAGGCATCATGCGCCTGGTGCGCGAATTCAATTTCACGCACGAGCAGGCGGCGGAATCGGTAGGGCGCTCGCGCAGCGCGGTGTCCAACCTGCTGCGTCTCTTGAACCTGGCCCAGCCGGTGCAGACCATGCTGATGGCGGGCGATCTCGACATGGGCCACGCCCGTGCGCTGCTCTCCGCCGACGGCGCCAACCAGATCACGCTCGCCAATCAGATCGTCAACAAACGTTTATCGGTGCGCGAGACCGAAAAGCTGGTAGCCTCCACCCTCAAGCCCTTTGACCTCAGGTTGCAGAAGCCGAACAACGGCGCGCCGGCGCGCGACGTGACCCGCCTGGAGGAAGAACTATCCGACGCGCTTGGCCTGCCGGTGCAGATCAAGCTGGGCGTGCGGGGCAAAGGCCAGCTCACCATTCACTTCACCAGCAATGATGCGCTCGACGGTGTGCTGACACGCCTGCGCGAGCCCGGCGAAAGCCAGTCAACCGCCTGAGCGGGATTTCCCAAAAATAGTGCGCGATTAACGGTCGGTGCGGCTGTGCCACGGCTTGGTGCAATTTGGTGCCGGCCGGTTTTGGCTTGGCGCGCGCACGCCTGTGTAAGGTCTGTGCAAGGCCGATAAACGACCATGGTGCGCCGCTAGCCCAAGGCAGCTCAATTACCTGGCGCGTTATTGGTATGCGTCGGCCGCGCGCGCACTATGGGTTCGTGGCGATTGCAAGCGAAATGCGAACTGTTGCAAGGCGTCTGTAAGCAGATTGACTCGCATGGTGCATTCCTCGTAAAATCGTGCGGTTTGAATTCCGGCCGGTCCAGAAAAGTTCCGGGGCGGATTAAGCGATAAGCAAAGAGTAAGTAACGAGTAAGTAAAGCGATAAGCCGAGCGGGAAGCAAAACGACGCAAAGCGATAAGCAAAGGCAAGAGCAGGTGGTTTCAGATCGTCAGGATGCTGGTCAGAAGAAAGACCGGCAGGCGCGTGATGCCTGGGAAGATGAGGCAGAACGCGAAGAAGAGGCGGTCGATCCGCTGTCGCGCGTCGAGGCGGAAACGCTGTTCGGCGAGCGCGCGCTGCGCCCTTCGCGCATGACGCCCGGCAGGGTCGTGCTGGCGCAGGTTGCGGTTACTTTGTTGTCGGCCATTGCCTGGCGACTGTTTGCTGGCGGCAACGCCGGCGCGGCGGGTTGGTCGGCACTATTCGGTGGCGCGGTGTGTTTCGTGCCCAGCGGTTTCTTCGCGCTGCGACTCTGGATGGCGCGCGAGCGTCCCTCGATCAGCGGACTGGTGGTCGGCGAGGCGATCAAGGTGTTTGCCACCGCCGGACTGTTCGTCCTGGTAGTGGTGCTGTACAGCGAGTTGCGCTGGGTACCGATGCTGGTCACGTTCGTGCTTGCGCTCAAGACTTACTGGGTCGCGCTGGCGATTCGCTGAGGGTGTGCCCCAGGGCAGGCCAGGCGCGGTAGGTCGGATAAGTGTGCTTCTCGTCGAAGTGGGGCACGAAAACAGAATATCAAGATTTTTTTGCGTGGCGCGTCACACCAGTGAAGCGCGGCGTGGATAAGGTTCAAACGAGCTTGCCCGCGGTGACCAGCAGAGTGTGCTGCAGGCGGTGCAAGAAGCGTACCGGCAAGATGCCGGCAACTGGTTTCGCAATATTACGGTTCGTTTCGACATGTCAGCTGCTCAAGGCGCCGAACAGGCCCTCACCCCCTCCGGCTATATCGCCGAACACTTGCAGAACCTCAACACGGTTGGTGGCAAGCAAGCCGCCGTCGTTGACTTCAGCGTCCTCAACTATGACACCGTGTTCTGGTCGGTGCTGTGCGGTGCCATCGCCGTGATTTTCCTGTACGCTGCCGCTCGCCGCGCGACCGCCGGCGTGCCGGGCCGCTTCCAGGCTTTCGTGGAAATGATCGTCGAGATGGTCGACGACCAGGCAAAGGGCATCATCCACGGCGACCGCTCTTTCATCGCCCCGCTGGCACTGATGGTGTTCTGCTGGATCACCGTGATGAATGCCATCGACTTGATCCCGGTCGACTGGGTCACTGGCCTGAACGGCCTGCTGGGCATCTTCCACATCCATCTGCCGCACCACCGCGCGGTTGCCACGGCCGACCTGAACGGTACGCTGGGCATGTCGTGCGCCGTGCTGGTGCTGATGATCTATTACAGCTTCAAGATCAAGGGCGCGGGCGGTTTCGTCCACGAACTGCTGTCGGCCCCGTTCGGCGCCAAGTGGTACCTGGCCCCGTTCAACCTGATCCTGAACCTGATTGAATTCCTGGCCAAGGCGGTTTCGCTGGGCATGCGGTTGTTCGGCAACATGTACGCCGGCGAACTGGTGTTCCTGCTGATCGCGCTGCTGGGTTCCATCTGGACGTTCGGTGCGGATCTCTCCGCGCTGGGCTTCGTCGGTCATGTGCTGGCCGGTACGGTATGGGCGATCTTCCACATCCTGATCGTTCTGCTCCAGGCTTTCATTTTCATGATGCTGACGCTGGTGTACATCGGCCAGGCACACGATCACCACTGATTTTTAGATTTTCGGTTTTTCGGTTTTTTGGTTCTAAGTCTCTTCTCAATTAAAGGAGTAGTCATGCAAGCATATCTCGCCAACATCCAGGGTCTGACCGCCATCGGTATCGGCATCATCATCGGTCTGGGCGCAATCGGCGCCTGCCTGGGTATCGCCCTGATGGGTGGCAAGTACATCGAAGCGTGCGCACGTCAGCCTGAACTGATGAACCCGCTGCAAACCAAGATGTTCCTGCTGGCTGGCCTGATCGATGCAGCATTCCTGATCGGCGTGGGCGTTGCAATGCTGTTCGCATTCGCCAACCCGCTGCTGGCTGTCATCAAGTAATTCTTTTCGGTCTGCATGATGCTGACGGGCGGCGCGGGCCACTTAGCCTGGCCGCCCTTGCGCATTTATCTGTAGTTTGATTACCGAAAGGAACACACCATGAATCTGAACGCAACGTTTTTTGCGCAGATGGTCGTGTTCTTCATCCTGTGGTGGGTAGTTGCCAAATTCATTTGGCCGCCGCTGGTGAAGGCGCTCGACGAACGCGCAAAGAAGATCGCCGATGGCCTCGCCGCCGCCGAAAAAGGCAAGGCTGAGCTCGAACTCGCCAACAAGCGTGTGGACCAGGCCCTGGCCGAAGCCCGCACCGAAGGTGCTCAACGCGTCGCCGACGCCGAAAAGCGCGCTCAGCTGACCGCTGACGAGATCAAGCAAAACGCCCAGGCAGAAGCCGCACGCATCATTGCCCAGGCCAAGGCCGAAGCCGAACAGCAAGTTACCCGCGCGCGCGAGCAATTGCGCGACCAGGTCGCCGTGCTGGCCGTCAAGGGTGCCGAGCAGATCCTCAAGCGGGAAGTGAACGCGCAGGTCCACGCGGATCTGCTCAATCAACTCAAGGCTGAGCTCTAATCATGGCTGAAACCGCAACCATTGCCCGTCCCTACGCCGAGGCGCTGTTCCGCGTCGCGACCGAATCGAGCGGCAATCTGGATGCATGGTCCGAGCTGGTGTCGGAAATGGGGCACGTTGCCGCCAATCCCGACATGAAGGCGGTGGCTGGCGATCCGAACATGCACGGCGAAAAGCTGAGCGCACTGTTCCTGTCGGCCCTGAAGTCTCCGGTCAACGACGAAGCCAAGCGCTTCGTCAGCCTGCTGGTGGCTAACCACCGCCTGTCGGTATTGCCGGAAATCGCCGAGCAGTTCCATGCGCTCAAGAACGACCGTGAAGGGTCGGCTGATGTCGAGATCACGAGTGCCTTCCCCCTTGAGGGCGCAAGCCTGACCGACCTCGTCGCCGCGCTCGAACGCAAGTTCGGCCGCAAGCTGCAGCCTTCGGTTGCGGTGGACCCGTCGCTGATTGGCGGCGTGCGCGTCAAGGTCGGCGACGAAGTGCTCGACACCTCCGTGCGTGCGCGCCTGGCAGCAATGCAAGTGGCGCTGACCGCATGATGCGCGAGAAGCGCACCAGCCGACGGATTGAAGAATTAGGAGCATTGTGATGCAACTGAACCCCTCAGAAATCAGCGAGCTGATCAAGTCCCGCATCTCGGGTCTTGGCGCCGCCGCTGAAGTGCGCAACACCGGCACGGTAATCTCCGTGACCGATGGTATCTGCCGCGTGCACGGCCTGTCCGGCGTGATGCAGGGCGAGATGCTGGAATTTCCCGGCAACACGTTCGGTCTCGCACTGAACCTCGAGCGCGACTCTGTCGGCGCCGTGGTGCTGGGCGAGTATGAACACATTTCGGAAGGCGACCCGGTCAAGTGCACCGGCCGCATTCTGGAAGTGCCGGTTGGCAAGGAACTGCTGGGCCGCGTGGTCAACACGCTGGGTCAGCCGATCGACGGCAAGGGCCCGATCAACGCCAAAGAAACCGACGTGATCGAAAAGGTTGCCCCTGGCGTGATCGCACGTCAGTCGGTGAGCCAGCCGGTGCAGACCGGCCTGAAGTCGATCGACGCGATGGTGCCGATCGGCCGTGGCCAGCGCGAGCTGATCATTGGCGACCGCCAGACCGGCAAGACCGCCGTCGCTGTCGACGCCATCATCAACCAGAAGGGCAAGGGCGTTTTCTGCGTCTACGTGGCAATCGGTCAGAAGGCTTCGACCGTGAACAATGTGGTGCGCAAGCTCGAAGAACTGGGCGCGATGGAATACACCATCGTCGTCGCAGCCACGGCTTCGGACTCCGCCGCCATGCAGTACCTGGCTGCCTACGCCGGTTGCACGATGGGCGAGTACTTCCGCGACCGCGGCGAAGACGCGCTGATCGTCTATGACGACCTGACCAAGCAAGCCTGGGCCTACCGCCAGGTGTCGCTGCTGCTGCGCCGCCCGCCGGGCCGCGAAGCCTACCCCGGCGACGTGTTCTACCTGCACTCGCGTCTGCTCGAGCGCGCAGCCCGCGTGAACGCCGACTACGTCGAGAAGTTCACCAAGGGCGCCGTGACCGGCAAGACCGGCTCGCTGACCGCGCTGCCCGTGATCGAAACGCAGGCTGGCGACGTGTCCGCTTTCGTGCCGACCAACGTGATCTCGATCACCGACGGCCAGATCTTCCTGGAAACCGACCTGTTCAACGCTGGTATCCGCCCCGCAATCAACGCCGGTATCTCGGTGTCGCGCGTTGGTGGTGCCGCCCAGACCAAGGTCATCAAGAAGCTGTCCGGCGGTATCCGTACCGACCTGGCCCAGTACCGTGAACTGGCTGCGTTCGCGCAGTTCGCTTCCGACCTGGACGATGCCACCCGCAAGCAGCTGGAGCGCGGCCGCCGCGTGACGGAACTGCTCAAGCAGGCTCAATACCTGCCGCTGCAGGTGTGGCAGCTGGCCGCGTCGCTGTACGCAGCCAACAACGGCTTCCTCGACAACGTGGAAGTGAAGGACATTCTCCCGTTCGAGAAGGGCCTGCACGACCATCTGAAGACCAAGTACGTCGACCTCATCAACCGCATCGAAGAAACCAAGGATCTTTCGAAGGAAGATGAAGCCACGCTGCGTGCCGCGATCGAGGATTTCAAGAAGTCCGCCGCGTTCTAACCGCGCAATTCCACGAAACTGCGCCGGTGCCGTTGCCATGACGGCGCCGGGGCAGCACGAATGGAGAGGAAGATATGGCCGGAACGAAAGAAATTCGAACCAAGATCAAGAGCGTGCAAAACACGCGCAAGATCACCAAGGCGATGGAGATGGTCGCCGCGTCCAAGATGCGCAAGGCGCAGGAACGGATGCGTAACGCCCGTCCTTACGCCGAGAAAGTGCGCAATATCGCGGCGCATCTGGCTGAAGCCAACCCCGAGTTCAAGCACCCCTTCATGGTGGCACGCGAAGTCAAGCGCGCCGGCATGATCGTGGTGACGACCGACAAGGGGCTGTGCGGCGGCATGAACACGAACGTGCTGCGCGCGGTGACCAATGAACTGCGTGAGCTGCAAGGCCGCGGCGTGCAGGTGCAAAGCACCGCCATTGGCTCCAAGGGCATGCAGTTCCTGGGCCGCATCGGCGCCAAGGTGGTTTCGCACGTGGTGCACCTCGGTGACACCCCGCATCTGGAAAAACTGATCGGTGCGATCAAGGTCCAGCTCGACGCCTTCACCAATGGTGAGGTGGACGCTGTGTACCTGGCTTACACCAAGTTCATCAATACGATGAAGCAGGAGCCGATGGTGGAGCAGCTGCTGCCGCTCCCCGCCGACAAGTTTGCCCAGACCGAAGATGAAAAGCGCGCCTACTCGTGGGATTACATCTACGAGCCCGACGCACAGACCGTAGTGGAAGAACTGTTGGTCCGCTACGTCGAAGCGCTGGTGTACCAGGCCGTGGCCGAGAACATGGCGTCCGAGCAGTCGGCGCGCATGGTGGCCATGAAGGCGGCATCCGACAATGCCAAGAACGTGATCGGCGAACTGCAACTGGTCTACAACAAGACCCGTCAGGCAGCGATCACCAAGGAACTGTCGGAAATCGTCAGCGGTGCGGCAGCCGTCTAAGGCGTCAAGTATTCAAGCTATCGGAGATACGAAATGAGTATCGGAAATATTGTGCAGTGTATTGGCGCCGTGGTGGACATCGAGTTCCCCCGCGACGCGCTGCCGAAGGTGTACGAAGCGCTCGTGCTGGAAGACAGCAACGAAGCCTCGTTCGCCGAGAAGGGCCTGACCTTCGAAGTGCAGCAACAGCTGGGTGACGGCGTGGTGCGTACCATTGCCCTCGGCTCGTCGGACGGCCTGCGCCGCGGCATGGCAGTGAAGGGCACTGGCGCCCCGATCTCGGTGCCCGTCGGTCACGGCACGCTGGGCCGGATCATGGACGTGCTGGGTCGTCCCATCGACGAAGCTGGCCCGATCCAATCGGACGAGCTGCGCTCGATCCACCAGAAGGCCCCGAAGTTCGACGAACTGTCCCCTTCGGTCGACCTGCTGGAAACCGGCATCAAGGTGATCGACCTGGTCTGCCCGTTCGCAAAGGGCGGCAAGGTTGGCCTGTTCGGTGGCGCCGGCGTCGGCAAGACCGTGAACATGATGGAGCTCATCAACAACATCGCCAAGCAGCACAGCGGTTTGTCGGTGTTCGCCGGCGTGGGCGAGCGTACCCGTGAAGGGAACGACTTCTACCACGAAATGAAGGACTCGAACGTTCTCGACAAGGTGGCCATGGTGTTCGGCCAGATGAACGAGCCGCCGGGCAACCGTCTGCGCGTGGCACTGTCCGGCCTGACCATGGCCGAGAAGTTCCGCGACGAAGGCCGTGACATCCTGTTCTTCGTCGACAACATCTACCGCTACACGCTGGCCGGTACCGAAGTGTCCGCACTGCTGGGCCGTATGCCTTCCGCAGTGGGTTACCAGCCGACGCTGGCCGAGGAAATGGGCAAGCTGCAAGAGCGCATCACCTCGACCAAGACCGGCTCGATCACGTCGATCCAGGCCGTGTACGTGCCTGCGGATGACTTGACCGACCCGTCGCCTGCCACCACCTTCCTGCACCTGGACTCGACCGTCGTGCTGTCGCGTGACATCGCCGCGCTGGGTATCTACCCGGCAGTCGATCCGCTCGACTCGACCTCGCGTCAGCTGGACCCGCAAGTCGTGGGTCAAGAGCACTACGACGTGGCCCGTCGCGTGCAGCAAACGCTGCAACGCTACAAGGAACTGCGCGACATCATCGCGATTCTGGGCATGGACGAACTGTCGCCGGAAGACAAGCAGTCGGTGTCGCGCGCTCGTAAGATCCAACGTTTCCTGTCGCAGCCCTTCCACGTTGCGGAAGTGTTCACGGGTTCGCCGGGCAAGTACGTCACGCTGAAGGAAACCATCCGCGGCTTCAAGATGCTGGTGGACGGCGAGTGCGATCACCTGCCGGAGCAAGCGTTCTATATGGTCGGCTCGATCGACGAAGCCTTCGAGAAGGCCAAGAAGCTCCAGTAAGCGGCGTTTTTCGCTGCCGGCGCCGTAGTGGCGGTCTAGCCACGGACAGCAATGTCCGGGGCGGCCGCGCTCAGCCTGCCAGCGGAATACTTGCTTCCTGGCAACGGGGAGCCGAAGCTTTCAGGGACTAAAGGAATTCACATGGCAACCATTCTTGTAGACGTCGTCAGCGCCGAATCGTCGATCTTCTCCGGTCAGGCGAAGTTCGTGGCGCTGCCGGGCGAGTCGGGCGAGTTGGGTATCCTGCCGGGCCATACGCCGCTGATTACGCGTATCCAGCCGGGCGCGGTGCGCATCGAGAAGGAAGACGGCAGCGAAGAGTTCGTGTTCGTGGCCGGCGGCATTCTCGAAGTCCAGCCCAAGCACGTCACCGTGCTGGCGGACACCGCTATCCGCGGCAGCGACCTCGACGAAGCCAAGGCGCAGCAAGCCAAGCGCGCCGCCGAGGAGCTGATGCAGAACCAGAGCGGCGATCTCGACCTGGCACGTGCGCAGGGCGAGCTGGCTGTGGCTACTGCGCAGCTGGCTGCCATCGCGCGCCTGCGCCGGAAACGGTAAGAAAAGCAGGGCCGCCGCAGCTGTTGTTTTTTTGGCGGCGGCGAAAAAAAGGCAGCTGCGAGGCTGCCTTTTTTTTATGCCAACGACTATTCTGTCGGCTCAGGACAAAAAAAAGCGCGCGGGCCGGGGAGGCTCCGCGCGGACGGGAAAATCCCTTCGAGGGGTCAATTCGAAGGAACGGGTAAGGTCCAGGTCAACCAACAGGCGCTAACCACATTCTTTGTGGCCCAGCACCCGGTCAGGCGGCATTGATCGCATTCAGACGATCCAACCAGCCGGAACCGGCAAGCGCCAACATCATCTCAACCTGGTACACCGATCACAGGCATCGCCTGCGATCCGGTCAATCTGGGTGGGAATGCTTCCTTAGGCTTTCTTCACTGACGCCCTCCCTTTCTGTTTGGGGGAGGGAACGCCTTTCACAAAAACTGATTGTGTTAAAGCATTGTGGGGGAAACTTTTGGGGATGGCAGTAACAAAATGTATCGGTTTGCAAGAAGTTGAAAGCGCGGTAACTAAATAAGTGTCTAAATAGGCATGTTAGACCACATGTCACCGCGCTCGCTGCCAGGCGGCGGGAACATCACCATGCGGCGCGGGTCCGATAGCATTCGCTGATCCTGCCATCCGCCTTGCGGTCCGGCCACCGACTGCCATGCCGCTTTCCTTCCCCTTTTACTCCTTTTGCCCCTTTGCCCAGGCCCCCGGCCATATCGCGAGAGGCCTTGTCCAGCATAGGCTGGCGGCGTTGCTGGCCACGTCTTTCATCGCGGCTGGCCAGGTTGGCGCGGCCGAGCCGCAAGCGCCCGCCGGTGTGCTTTGGCAGGGGGAGCTCGACGGCCACGTACAGGTATCGCTAACGATATTTCCACGCGCGGGGACTGGCGGGATCGACGGCACGGCCCGTTACGATTCAATGCTCGCCGCCGCGCCGCGTCAACTCGATGGCCAATTGACATCCGATGGACGGTTGAGTGTGCACGAGCGCGCTACCGGCCAGGCGCCTGTTGAGTATCCCGAAGCCCGCGATGGTGCACGTTTCGAGGGCATCGTCTCCTCCGATGGGTTGAGTGTCAGCGGGGAATGGATGAATACCGACGGTACCCGCCGCCAGGCGTTGACGCTCACGCGCAAGGCAATCTATCGCGAGCGCACCATGGATGTGGCTGGTGCGCGTCTTACCGAACGTTATCCCGAAACCGGCCGCCCACGCCTGGACGCGCTGATTACGTCACTGCGTGCCGGCGGCTGCGGCCAGGGAGAGCAGGAGTGCCGCAGCGCGATCGAGCTGATGCGGCTGGATGCCGGCAATGTCAGCCTGCTGCGTACCACCTGGCGCTACAGCGGTGGCGCGCATGGCAGCCTCGACTACGTGAGTGGCACCTGGCGGCGTCATGCCCCTGAGAGTGCAACGGCATCCGCGCCAGCTGCCCGGCCGGTCTATCGCCCGGTCGGGCTGGCCGATCTCCTGCAGCCGGGCGAGGCCTGCCTGCAAAAATTCAACGACGAGATACAGGCCGCACTGAAGCGGCAGGGCGCAGCCGAGCCCGCGCGTGGCGTGTTCGACGCACCTGCCCTGCAGGAATCGCGCGTCCCGTTTACCCTGTACCGCGGTGGCGTGGTGTTGCACTACGCCCCTTATGCGGTCGGCCCGTTTGCGCAGGGCTCTTACCAGGTGGCGGTGCCGTTCGCGCGGCTGGGCAGCTGTGCCCGCCCGGGGGGCACCGGCCGCGATCAGTCCCCCGAACCCAACGAGAAGGAATCGACGTGAGCGAGATGCAGACTGCCATACGCGGCATGCTGGCGATGAAGACGGTAGCCGTGGCCGGCCTGTCCGGGCACCCGGACAGGCCCAGCCATGAAGTCGCCGCCTACCTGCAGCGCCACGGCTATCGCATTGTCCCCGTCAATCCGCGCCATGCGGGCGAGCACATCCTGGGCGAGACCTGCCACGCCAGCCTGGCCGAGGCTGCTGCGGCCTTGGCCAAGTCGGGGCAGCGCATCGAGTGGGTCGATATCTTCCGCCGCGCCCCCGATGTGCCGCCGGTGGTCGAGGATGCCATCGCGATCGGCGCGCGAGGCGTCTGGCTGCAACTCGGCATCGTCAACGACAAGGCCTTTGCCCGGGCCACTGCCGCCGGGTTGCTGGCGGTGCAGGATCGCTGCAGCAAGATCGAGCTGATGCGCCAGGTTGCCTGATCCCGCTAAACTAGCCACCCTAGCTCCCAATCCCGCTCCCAATCCAGCCCCAAGCAGCCATGGCCATCGATCCCCAGCTTCTCGACTACTACCGCCGGCTCTCCGAACGCTACGCCGGCCAGCCCGAGCCGGCCGACGCCGCGGGCCGCCGCGCGCGCTTCGCCGAGATCGCGGCAACTTCGGTCGTGCCCGACCCGGAAGGCATCCAGGCCACCGACATGGAGCTGGCGTTGCCCGGCCGCACGCTGGCGGCGCGGTTGTTCCGCCCGGGGGGCGTGGCCGAGCCGCGCCTGATCGTCTATTTCCACGGTGGCGGCTGGGTGCTGGGCTCGCATGACACGCATCACAGCGTGGCAGCGATGCTCGCCGCCGACACCGGCTGCGCGGTGGCCAGCGTTGACTACCGGCTGGCGCCGGAGCATCCGTTCCCCGCACCGTGCGATGACGCGCTGCAGGCGGTGCTGTGGTTTGCCGAGCAACGTGTCCGGTTGCGCCTGGACGCAGGCTTCCTGGCCGTGGCGGGCGACAGCGCGGGCGGGCACCTGGCGGCGCAGGCCGCGCGCTGGGCCAATGCGCACGGGCGCCCCGGCCTGGTCAACGCCCAGTTGCTGATCTATCCAGTGGCCGCGCCGGTGCTGGCCAGCGAAAGCTATCGCGCCTTCGCGGATGGCCCCGGACTCACCCGCGACGAGATGGCCTGGTTCTGGACGGCATTCATCGGCGCCGAGCGCCTTGCCGCCGGCGCCGCCATCGAAGACACGCGCATCCACCTGATGGGCGCCGCGCCACAGCACCTGCCTCCGGCCAGCGTGGTGATGGTTGCCGCCCACGACGTGCTTCGTGACGACGGCCTGGCCTACGCCGACTACCTGGTGCGCTACGGCGCGCCGGTGATCACGCTGGAGGCAAGCGGCATGACGCACGGCTTTGCCCGCCTGCAGCCCGACGCCCCGCGCGCGCGCGAATGGATGCGCCGCGCCGCGCAGGCCTTCAAGGAACTGGCGGCGGATATCTAAGCTGCCGGCAGCGGCCGGCCATCCCGTAAAATGGCGGTCTTACGAGGATGACCATGACCGCATTGCAGAACGATACCTTCCTGCGCGCGCTGCGCCGGCAACCGACCGAGTACACCCCGCTGTGGCTGATGCGTCAGGCGGGGCGCTACCTGCCCGAATACAATGCCACGCGCGCTCGCGCCGGCAGCTTCCTGGGCTTGGCCAAGAACCCGGCCTACGCGACCGAGGTTACCCTGCAACCCCTCGAGCGCTATCCGCTCGACGCGGCCATCCTCTTCTCCGACATCCTGACCGTGCCCGATGCCATGGGGCTCGGGCTGTCGTTCGCGCAGGGCGAAGGCCCGCGCTTTGCCCACCCGCTGCGCACCGAGGGCGACGTCAAGAAGCTGGCGGTGCCGGATATGGCCTCGCTGTCCTACGTGTTCGACGCGGTCAGCGAGATTCGCCGGGCGCTGGTGCAGGACGGCCGCCAGCGCGTGCCGCTGATCGGCTTCTCGGGCAGCCCCTGGACGCTGGCCTGCTACATGGTCGAGGGCGCCGGCTCCTCCGATTTCCGCACGGTCAAGGCCATGATGTACAGCCGCCCCGACCTGATGCACCGCATCCTGGAGATCAACGCGCAGGCCGTGTCGGCCTACCTGAATGCGCAGATCGAGGCAGGTGCCCAGGCCGTGATGCTGTTCGATACCTGGGGCGGCACGCTGGCAGACGGCATGTATCAGGCGTTCTCCCTGGCCTATATGCGCAAGGTGCTGGCCGGACTGAAGCGCGAGCACAACGGCGAGCAGGTGCCGGCCATCGTGTTCACCAAGGGCGGCGGCTTGTGGCTGGAAGCGCTCACCGAGATCGGCGCCGATGCGCTCGGCCTGGACTGGACGGTCAACCTGGCGCAGGCGCGCCGCCGCACTGGCGGCAAGGTGGCCCTGCAGGGCAACATCGACCCCAATGTGCTGTTTGCGCCGGAAGCCGCGATTCGCGAGCAGGTGCGTGGCGTGCTCGACAGCTACGCCGCCGGCGGCGGCTGCGACGGACACGTCTTCAACCTCGGCCATGGCATCTCCCAGTTCACCCCGCCGGAGAATGTGACGGTGCTGGTGGACGAGGTGCATCGCTACAGCCGGCAGCTGCGCACCGCGGCAAGGTGACAGCGGATGCACGTCTTCCCTCCCTCCCGGGGGTACCGCCTGTGCGGCGCAGCGAGCCAGCCTCGCGCGCCGCATCGGGACGCTCGGGTGCCGGGGGAGGCTTGCCCGAAGCGCTGTCAAGTAAACTATTTTGCAATATTTCGCCCTTTCGGTGCCGGTTCGCGCTTGTCAAGGCTTGACTTATGCACATCAATGGGTTTTCCGCAGTGCAAGACCGGGTTAGTCCTTAACTCATCTGAGGGAGGTCGCCAAGTCCTTGATTTACAAGGCATTGCATCTAGCCACGCACAGGCTGGAATGCCCGTGGGAGCCTTGTTTTACGGGGCTTGGCAGAAACTCCGGACGAGTTTTCAACAAAGTTATCCACAGGCGGTGCCCGGGGCCGGGAAAACCAGCCATCTATCATCGACTTAGGGGCACATTTGAAGCGTTACTTTAAGTTGATGTTGCACCGCACACTTATTTTGTCTGGAAAGCGGCTCAGTCCCGGTCTGCACACACATTGGGCTTGCTCGCCCCAATCTGGACCGTACCCACCGCTGCGCTGGATGATCGGCCCGGGAGGCGCGGCGTGACGTCGCCGGCGATCCCCGACGAAGCCGGGGCGGCCGCCACAGGGCCCTCCGGCCGAGCACCGCTTGCCGTGGTGCAGGTGGCGCTCGATACGCCGGCTGACGATGTCTTCGATTACCTTGCTGGCCCGGAAGTGCAGCCCGGCGAACTGGTCACGGTGCCGTTCGGCCGCCGTACGCTGGTCGGCGTGGCCGTATCGCGTTGCGCGCACTCCGATGTACCCGCCGACAAGCTGCGCGCCGTGGCGCAGCGCCTGGACTGGCTGCCGCCGCTTGGCGCCCACTGGATCGCGCTGGCGGGTTTTGCCGCTCGCTATTACCACCGCTGCCTCGGCGAAGTCATGCTGCCCGCGCTGCCCCCCGCATTGCGCGAGGCCGACGGCTGGGTGCGGCTGGCACTGCGTGCCCGCAGCGAACACTACCGCATAGCCCCGGGGCAGGGCGAGGCGCTGTTGGCGGCGGTGCCGCCGCGCGCCCGCACCGTGCTGGCGCTGGCTCAGGCGCTGGTGGCTGCAGCCAGGCAAGGGCAGGCGGTATCCGCCGCCGAGGCGCGCGTGCTCTGCAGCGCGGCGCCGTCGCGCCTGGCGGAGTGGGCCGAGGCCGGCTGGGTGACCTCCGAGCGGGCCGACCAGCCCTTGCTGGGCGCGCCCTCGGCTGCCGAGCCGTCCACCGCGCCGCCGCTGCACGAAGAGCAGCGCGTGGCCGTGGAGGCGATCGGGCAGGCCAAGGGATTTGCGCCTTTCCTCCTCCATGGCGTCACCGGCAGCGGCAAGACCGAGGTCTACCTGCACGCCATGGCCGAAGTGCTGGCGCGCGATGCGCAGGCGCAGGTGCTGATGCTGGTGCCCGAGATCAACCTCACCCCGCAGCTGCAAGGCCGGATTGCCTCGCGCTTCCCCCATCTGCCGCTCGCAGTGCTGCACAGCGGCCTGGCCGACCAGGAGCGCACCCTGCAGTGGCTGGCCGCGCACCGCGGCGAGGCCCGCATCGTGTTGGGCACGCGGCTGGCGGTGCTGGCTTCGCTGCCGCACCTGGCGCTGATCGTGGTCGACGAGGAGCACGACACCTCCTACAAGCAGCAGGAAGGCCTGCGCTACTCCGCACGCGACCTGGCCGTATGGCGGGCCAAGCAGCTCGGCGCGGCCGTGGTGCTGGGCTCCGCCACGCCGTCCATGGAGTCCTGGTGGCGCGCGGAGCAGGGCACCTACCGCAAGCTGGTGCTGCGCGAGCGTGCCCAGACCGACGCCAGGCTGCCCACGGTACGCCTGATCGATATCAACCAGGAACGCCAGCGCCAGCGCGCTCTCTACGAAGGCCTGTCGGTGCCGTTGCTCAACGCCATCGAGGCCCGCCTGCAGCGCGGCGAACAGAGCCTGCTGTTCCTGAACCGGCGCGGCTACGCCCCGGTGCTCGCTTGCGACAGCTGCGGCTGGCTCTCCGGCTGCCCGCGCTGCTCGGCCTATATGGTGCTGCACCGGCCTGAGCGCCGCCTGCGCTGCCACCATTGCGGCCTGGAATCCCCGGTGCCGCATCACTGCCCGGATTGCGGCAATGTGGACGTGGCGCCGCTTGGACGAGGCACTCAGCGCATCGAGGAAGCCCTGGCCGCCCGCTTCCCGCAAGCCCGCATTGCCCGCATCGACGCCGATTCCACGCGCCGCAAGGGCAGTGCCCAGGCCATGTTCGATGAGGTCCACGCGGGCGAGGTTGACATCCTGGTCGGCACCCAGATGGTGGCCAAGGGGCACGACTTCCAGCGCGTGACCCTGGTCGGCATCGTCCATCCGGACGCCGCCATGTTCAGCCACGATTTCCGCGCGGCCGAGCACTTGTTTGCCTCCCTGATGCAGGTGGCAGGGCGCGCCGGAAGGGCAGGGCTGGCGGGCGAGGTGCTGATCCAGACCCGCTATCCCGATGCATCGGCATTGCAGGCATTGGTACGCCATGACTATGATGGATTCGCGGCGACCCAGTTGCGCGAGCGCCGCCAGGCCGGGTTGCCCCCGTTTGCCTACCAGGTGCTCGTCACGGCCGACCATGCCGAGCTGGAGCGTGCGCTGGCGTTCCTCCAGAGCGCACGGAATCGTGCCGATGCGTGCCGGATGGCGCCGGAGGTGCAACTCCATGATCCGGTACCGATGTCGATGGTGCGGGTGGCTAACCGGGAGCGGGCGCAGATGTTGGTGGAAAGCACTTCACGCCTTGCGTTGCAACGATTCATCAGCGAGTGGGTGCAAACTTTCGGCGAGGCGCTGGCCGATGCCAAGGGCGTTCGCTGGCAACTGGAGATTGATCCCTTGCGAATCTGAGTAACGTTCGGAAGCGCTCGGGCCAGCGCAGCACATGGTACGGTGCAACCACATTTTCAACAGGACATGAGTGGTTGTACCTAGTTGCACCTTTGGTTTGCCCCGGAGTATGATCGCGCCAATCTGCAGGTTTCCCCGCGGTAACGGAAACCAGCGTCCGCGTCTTACGGAGAATCAAGCGCATGGCCACCACCACCCTCGGCGTCAAACTCGACGACGCCTCCCGCGAGCGCCTCAAGCGTGTTGCCCAGTCGATCGACCGCACGCCGCACTGGCTGATCAAGCAGGCGATCTTCACTTACCTTGAGCAAGTCGAGCGGGGCCACATCCCGCATGAGACCAGTGCCGCCGGTACGGGGAGCGAGGGTGCGGCGGATGGCGCCGATGGCTTTGACGGCGCCACCGGCGACGGCGCTGTGCAGCCTTTCCTGGAATTCGCCCAGAGCGTGCAGCCGCAGTCGGTGCTGCGCGCGGCGATCACAGCCGGTTACCGCCGCCCGGAGTCCGAGTGCGTGCCGGTGCTGCTGGAGCAGGCCCGGCTGCCGCATCAGCAGGCCGAAGCCGCCCTGGCCATGGCCCGGACCCTGGCCACGCGGCTGCGCGAGCGCAAGGTCGGCACAGGCCGCGAAGGGCTGGTGCAGGGGTTGATCCAGGAATTCTCGCTGTCGTCGCAGGAAGGCGTGGCGCTGATGTGCCTGGCCGAGGCGCTGCTGCGCATTCCCGACAAGGCCACCCGCGACGCGCTGATCCGCGACAAGATCAGCGGCGCCAACTGGCAGTCCCACCTGGGCCAGAGCCCGTCGGTGTTCGTCAACGCCGCCACCTGGGGCTTGCTGTTTACCGGCAGGCTGGTGGCCACCCATACCGAGGCCGGCCTGTCCAAGGCGCTGACCCGCATCATCGGCAAGGGCGGCGAGCCGCTGATCCGCAAGGGCGTGGACATGGCGATGCGCCTGATGGGCGAGCAGTTCGTCACCGGCGAGACCATTTCCGAGGCGCTCGCCAACGCGCGCAAGTACGAGGCCGAGGGCTTCCGTTACTCCTACGACATGCTGGGCGAGGCGGCCATGACCGAGGCCGACGCGCAGCGCTACCTGGCCTCCTACCAGCAGGCCATCAACGCCATCGGCCAGGCTTCGCGCGGGCGCGGCATCTATGAAGGCCCGGGCATCTCGATCAAGCTCTCGGCGCTGCATCCGCGCTACAGCCGCGCGCAGCACGAGCGCGTCATCAGCGAGCTGTACGGCCGCCTCAAGTCGCTGACCTTGCTGGCCCGCCAGTACGACATCGGCATCAATATCGACGCCGAGGAAGCCGATCGCCTGGAAATCTCGCTCGACCTGCTCGAGCGCCTGTGCTTCGAGCCCGAGCTGGCCGGCTGGAACGGCATCGGCTTCGTGGTGCAGGGCTACCAGAAGCGCTGCCCGTTCGTGATCGACTACCTGATCGACCTGGCCCGCCGCAGCCGCCACCGCCTGATGATCCGCCTGGTCAAGGGCGCGTACTGGGACAGCGAGATCAAGCGCGCCCAGGTGGACGGGCTGGAGGGCTATCCGGTCTACACGCGCAAGGTCTATACCGACGTGTCCTACGTGGCCTGCGCGCGCAAGCTGCTGTCGGTGCCGGACGTGATCTACCCGCAGTTCGCTACCCATAATGCCCACACGCTGGCGGCCATCTACCAGATCGCCGGCCACAACTACTATCCTGGCCAGTACGAGTTCCAGTGCCTGCACGGCATGGGCGAGCCGCTGTACGACCAGGTGGTCGGCCCGCTGGCCGACGGCAAGTTCAACCGCCCGTGCCGGATCTACGCGCCGGTCGGCACGCACGAGACGCTACTGGCCTACCTGGTGCGCCGCCTGCTGGAAAACGGCGCCAACACATCCTTCGTCAACCGCATCGCCGACGACACCATCTCGCTGGACGAGCTGGTGGCCGACCCGGTCGCCGTGGTCGAGCAGATGCACGCCGAGGAAGGCACGCTGGGCCTGCCGCACCCGCGCATTGCGCAGCCGCGCAACCTCTACGGCGAGTCGCGCGCCAATTCCGCCGGCATCGACCTGTCCAACGAGCATCGCCTGGCTTCGCTGTCGTCCGCGCTGCTGGCCGGCACCAGCGAGGCGGTCACCGCCGTGCCGCTGCTGGGCACGCAAGCCGCCACCGGCGAGGACGCCAACCAGCCGGCGCCCGTGCGCAACCCATCCGACCTGCGCGACGTGGTCGGCCATGTCACCGAAGCCAGCATGGCCGAAGTGGAAGCCGCGCTGCAGGCCGCCGTCAACGCCGCGCCGATCTGGCAGGCGACCCCGGCCGATGTGCGCGCCGCCGCGCTGGAACGCGCCGCGGAACTGATGGAAGCGCAGATGCAGTCCCTGATGGGCATCATCATGCGCGAGGCCGGCAAGACGTTCTCCAATGCCATCGCCGAAGTGCGCGAGGCGGTGGACTTCCTGCGCTATTACGCCGCGCAGGTGCGTGAAACGTTCTCCAGCGACACCCATCGCCCGCTCGGCCCCGTGGTCTGCATCAGCCCGTGGAATTTCCCGCTGGCCATCTTTACCGGCCAGGTCGCGGCCGCGCTGGCTGCCGGCAACACCGTGCTGGCCAAGCCCGCCGAGCAGACCCCGCTGATTGCCGCCCAGGCCGTGCGCCTGCTGCGCGAGGCCGGCGTGCCGGCCGGCGCGGTGCAACTGCTGCCGGGCCGTGGCGAAACCGTGGGCGCAGCGCTGGTGGGCGACGCCCGCGTCAAGGGCGTGATGTTCACTGGCTCCACCGAAGTGGCGCGCCTGTTGCAACGCAGCGTGGCCGGCCGCCTGGACGCCGCCGGCCGCCCGGTACCGCTGATCGCCGAGACCGGCGGCCAGAACGCGATGATCGTGGACTCCTCCGCGCTGGCCGAGCAAGTGGTTGGCGACGTGGTGAACTCCGCCTTCGACTCGGCCGGCCAGCGCTGCTCTGCGCTGCGCGTGCTGTGCCTGCAGGAAGAGGTGGCCGACCGCGTGCTGGAAATGCTCAAAGGCGCCATGAATGAGCTCACCATGGGCAACCCGGACCGCCTGTCCACCGACGTCGGCCCGGTGATCGACGAGGAGGCGCGCGGCAACATCGTGCGCCATATCGACGCCATGCGTGCCAAGGGCCGCCGTGTCCACCAGGCCGACCCGGATGGCGCGGCCAGCGCGGCCTGCCGCAATGGCACCTTCGTCTCGCCGACGCTGATCGAGCTCGACAGCATCGAAGAGCTGCAGCGCGAAGTCTTTGGCCCCGTGCTGCACGTGGTGCGCTACCCGCGCGCCGGCCTCGACACGCTGCTTGAGCAGATCAACGGCACCGGCTACGGCCTGACCATGGGCATCCACACCCGCATCGACGAGACCATCGAGCACATCGTCGAGCGCGCGGAAGTGGGCAACCTCTACGTCAACCGCAATATCGTGGGCGCGGTGGTGGGCGTGCAGCCCTTCGGCGGCGAAGGCCTGTCCGGCACCGGCCCCAAGGCGGGCGGCCCGCTGTACCTGCACCGCCTGTTGTCGGTCTGCCCGCAGGACGCCGTGGCCCGCGTGGTGCGCGCCTCCGACACCCTCGGCGGCGCCGATGAGACCAGCCCGGTGCGCCGCACGCTGACCGAGGCACTGGGTACGCTCAAGGAATGGGCGCAGCGCGAGAGCGCGGCGCTGCCCGAACTGGCGGCGGCGTGCGAGCGCTTTGCCACGGCCTCGGCGGCCGGCCTGTCGGTCACGCTGCCCGGCCCCACCGGGGAGCGCAACACTTATACCCTGCTGCCGCGTGCAGCCGTGCTGTGCCTGGCCCAGCAGGAGGCCGACCTGGCCGTCCAGCTGGCGGCGGTACTGGCGGCCGGCAGCCAGGCTGTGTGGGTTGAAAGCCCCATGGCCCGGGCCCTGTTTGCCCGCCTGCCCAAGGCAGTACAATCGCGCGTCCGCCTGGTGGCCGACTGGTCGGCCAGCGACACCGGCTTCGACGCGGTCCTGCACCATGGCGATTCCGACCAGTTGCGCGCCGTGTGCGAGCAGCTGGCCACGCGCCCGGGCCCCATTATTTCGGTGCAAGGCCTGGCGCACGGTGAACCGAATGTAGCCATCGAGCGTTTGTTGATCGAGCGTTCGCTGTCCGTCAATACGGCGGCAGCGGGCGGCAATGCCAGTTTGATGACGATCGGCTAACCGCCGGGCGTTGATCGAAGCGACGCGAGGCAGCGGCGATCCCGCAGACCTCGCGTATTTGAAAATCGGGAAGCGTTTCGCGCCACACCCGGACGCGTCCAAAAACGCAGCAAAGGCTATAGAGAATAGCCACCAAGGAGAACAGATGAACTCGACTTTCCACAAGACGGCCCTGACCGTTGCCCTGTCCGTCGCTGGCCTTTGCGCCACCTCGGCTGCCTTCGCCCAAGCGCAGGAAATCAAGCTGGGCTTTGCCGCGCCGATGACCGGCGGCCAAGCGCAATACGGCAAGGACATGCAGAACGGCGTCGTCCTCGCCATCGAGGAAATGAACGCGACCAAGCCCAAGATCGGCGGCAAGGACGTCAAGTTCGTACTGCTCTCCGAGGACGACGCAGCTGACCCCAAGACCGGCTCGGTGGTCGCGCAGAAGCTGGTCGACAACGGCATCCAGGGCATGCTGGGCCACTTCAACTCCGGCACCAGCATCCCCGCCTCGATGGTCTACAACCGCGCCGGCATCCCCCAGATCGCCATGGCAACGGCGCCTGAGTACACCCGCCAGGGCTTCAAGACCACCTTCCGCATGATGACCTCCGACACCCAGCAGGGCTCGGTGATCGGTGCCTTCGTGGTGAAGAAGCTGGGCGCCAAGAGCATCGCCATCGTCGACGACCGCACTGCCTACGGCCAAGGCCTGGCAGACGAGTTCGAGAAGGCCGCCAAGGCTGCCGGCGGCAAGATCGTGCGCCGCGAGTTCACCAACGACAAGGCGGTGGACTTCAAGGCCGTGCTGACCAACATCAAGCGCAGCAACCCGGACGTGATCTTCTTCGGCGGCGCCGAGACGCAATCCGCACCGATGGCCAAGCAGGTCAAGGAACTCGGCATGAAGTCGCCGGTGGTGTCGGGCGAAATGTCGAAGACCGACAACTTCCTGAAGCTGGCCGGCCCTGCTGCCGAGGGCACGGTCGTGTCGCTGGCCGGCCTGCCGCTGGAGCAGATGCCCGGTGGCACCACCTACGAGAAGAAGTACGAGAAGCGCTTCGGCGGCAAGGTGCAGACCTACTCGCCGTACGCCTATGACGGTGCCACGGCCATGATGACCGCCATGGTCAAGGCCGGCTCGGCCGATCCGGCGCGCTACCTGCCGGTGCTGGCGGCCACCAACATGCAAGGCGTGACCACCAAGACCCTGGCCTACGACGCGCGCGGCGACCTGAAGGACGGCGGCATTACCGTCTACAAGGTGGTTGGCGGGAAATGGACCGTGCTGGAGACGGTGGGCGGCAAGTAAGCCATCCTCTCCATGGAACGACAACGCCAGCCTGCTGGCTTAGCCGTTCGGTCAAAGCGTTGATCGCGCCCTCGAGGGGGCGCAATACGCCTCAGTCAACGACTGGGGCGCTTCTTTTCCCAAGGTAGGATCTGCCGTGACCCAGGGGGGCGGGCCTGTCCTGACGCCACATGCCCTCAGTCCTCCTCGACGTCGAAGTCCCGGCCACCCTCCCACGCAGCCGCTGCATCCTCGTAGATGCCACCATCGCGCCGGCCTACCGCCAGAACGATGATGTCGGGCGGGTTTTCGTTGTCGCGGACCAGGTAGACCAGTCGGTACCCGACGCCACGCAACTTGATCTTGTAGCAATCAATGAGCGGTGGCCGGAGTTCGGCGCCCGGAATCCTTGGCGTCGCCACGCGCTTCTTCAGTGCATCCTTGAAAAGCGCTTTGACCGAACCGTCGAGCTTCGCCCAATCCTTGAGTGCCTCCGGGACGAACCGTAGTTCGTGGGCCATTTACAGGTCGTCGATGTTGACTTTGACCGCGCGGCTCACTGACTTGAGCCGGGCCTGCACCAGGCTCTCCAGCTGTCGCTCATCGTACAGCTCGGCCATCTTGGCCATGAACTCCGGAGATACCGTGTAGAACGCGGGCCGGTTGTGGTTCAGGACAGCCACAGGCTGGCCTTGGGCCTCTTCAACAACCTTGCTGGGATTTTGCTTGAATTCCGAGATGCTGACGGTCAGCAGGCTATGGATGATTTCCATCAAAAGCTCCGGATAGGTCTAAATTCAGACCTATATTAC
Organism: Cupriavidus sp. CuC1; assembly: GCF_044627735.1. Classification (NCBI taxonomy): domain Bacteria; kingdom Pseudomonadati; phylum Pseudomonadota; class Betaproteobacteria; order Burkholderiales; family Burkholderiaceae; genus Cupriavidus; species Cupriavidus sp. CuC1. The sequence goes on from NZ_JBIUHC010000004.1 coordinate 93,056, forward strand.
GCCCTATTTCTGCATTCCCAAGGCTGGCGGGCGGCGTTGTCGTTTGTGACATACATGGGGAGCAGGCCGATGTCTAGTGCTGCGCTTGCGGCCGGAATGGCCCCTTGTTCTCACAAGCGGGAGGGGGCCTCCATGGCGCATAATCCCGCACTCGCACATCCACCCCGAAGGAGCAGTCCGTGTCCGTGCAGGAAGTCAGCTACGACCACGCCATCGAGCTAGCCAACGCAGAGCGCTACGATGAAGCGCTGGTCATTCTCGACCAGCTTTCGCAGGCGCAGCCTCAAGTGGTGGATTTCGATTGCCTGCGGGCACGCCTGCACTTCGATCGCGGCGACGCGCAAGCCGCCTTTGCCGTGCTCGATGCGGCGCTGGCCAAGCTGCCCGGGCTGCCGCTGCACCCGGCGCACCGCTGGTCCTCGCGCGGCGTGATCGCGCACCGCTACGGCATGCTGCTGATGGCGATGGAGCGCTTCCAGGAGGCGCTGCCCTGGCTGGAAGAAGCCGCGCTGCGCAACGGCTTGTCCTCCGGCGAGTGGAGCGCCCGCCTGCATGCCGGGCTGGTGCATTACCGGCTGGGCAATTTCGCCGCGGCCGGCGCCTATTGGTATGACCTGCTCTATCGCGCGCCGGACCTTGGCGTCGAAGACATCCTGGCCCAGGCCCTGGCGCATGTGAATGCCGCCGGCGAGCAGGCCGAGCCGATGCTGCGCCTGTGCCTGGCGCGGATCGGCCTGGACAACCCGGACCTGCTCGAACTGGACGAAGCCGCGGGCGACGCCCTGGCCGCGGAGCAGGCCGCCATCGTGCTGGCCAGCCAGCCGGACCACCCGCACGCCCGCCGCATCCGCGCGCCGTTGCGCTACCGGGCTGGCGAGCTGGACGGCGCCTGGGACGACTTTGCCACCTACCAGCGCCACGCGCCGGACCCGAAGGCGCAGGTGCGCGAGCTGGAATGGCGCCACCAGTCCGGCGAGGCCGAGCCGTGGCTGCGCTTCTCCTTTGTGGACAAGGCCACCGACGCGACCGGCTACTACAACGCTGGCGTGGCGCTGGCCGAGTTCATGGACGCGGTGCCGGCCGCCGAGGCCGCATTGACCCCGCACCTGATCCAGGCCTACCGCCTGGGCCTGGCGCGCTTCGAGGCCTACTTCGCCACCGGCGAGGGCGGCTACGATGACGCCGATCCCCATATTTTTTCGTTGCTGTGCCACAACCTGGCCACCCGGCTGGAAGGCGACGGCAACCGCGCGGAGCGCATCGCGCTGCACGAGAGGGGCATCGCGGTCAGCGAATTCATCGAGCACTGGATCGACCTGCTTGAATGCCTCGAGGCAGCCGGGCAGCACAGCAAAGCCGTGGAAGTCGCCGGCGATGTGCTCAACCGCTATCCGCTGGAGCGCGACCCCGCCAATGTGGGCTGGATCTTCAGCCGGCTGATGAGCACCTGGAAGGCCATCGGCGGCGCGGAAGTGACGTCGGCGGCCCGTGATGCGCTGGCGCACATGGATGCCCGCGCCGACGCCTTGCCGGTGGAGGAACGTAGCCAGACCGCCCACGCGCTGGCTCACGCCCGCGCGCACTTCGCGGGCCTGCTGCGCGACGCGATCGGCAGCATGGACCAGCACGACCGCACCGACGCGAAGGCCGAGATCGAGGCCCTGCAGCGCCGCGCGCTGCTGATCGAGGACGCGTGGCTGTGCAATCAGTTCGGCATGATCTGGCGCGACCTGGGCGCGCCGGAGCGTGCGCTGCCGCTGTTCGAGCAAGCCATCGCGCTGACCGACGACGATCCCGTGGACCAGGCCTTCCCGCGCCTGCAGCGCGCGCTGATCCGCAACGGCGAGAAGCAATACGCGCAGGCGCTGACCGATTTCGAGGCCGCCTTTGCCGCGCGCGACCGCTGGGACGGCGAGGCTTACCTCGGCGCCGTAGAGGCCGCGCTAGGGCTGGAGCAGCGCGAGACCGCGCTGGGCTACTTCGACAAGGCCCGCGCAAGCGGTGCCGCGCAGGGCAAGACGCGCTCGCTGTATGCCCGCATGGAAACCGGCCTGCGCGCTACCCGGCCGGGATGGAAGTTCTGGGGCGTGTAGCCTCGGGAGCCAGCCGCATCCGCGGCTCAGTCACGATAAAAAAACGCCATCCCTGTAAGATGGCGTTTTTTTACGTGTGAACGCATCACGTTGACAGCAACTACCGTGCCCTGTCGGACAAACTCCGACATGGAATGTCATGTGCCTCCGCTACCATATAAGCCATGAATGGACTGAGCCAATTGTTTCCAAGCCTGCCCCTGGCACCGGGCGGGCTTTTCTGGGTCGGGCTGGCGCTGGTGGGCGCCGGCCTGGCGGGCGAGATATGCCGCACGTACCTGCGGCTGCCCCGCATCGTCGGCTACGCCGCCACGGGCCTCGCGGCCGGCATGCTCGGCCGCGGCATCGTGGACGAGGACATGATCGCGCAGACCCGCATCCTGATCGACATGGCGCTGGCGCTGGCCCTGTTCGAGCTCGGGCACCGGCTCTCGCTCACCTGGCTGCGTGCCAACCGCTGGCTGCTCTTCACCAGCGCTTTTGAAAGCCTGCTGACCTGGGGCCTGGTGGCCGCAGTGCTGCAATGGATCGGCGTGAGCCCGGCGGTGGCCATCCTGGCCGGCGGCATTGCCGTCAGTACCTCGCCCACCATCGTGCTGCAGCTCAAGAACGAGCTGCGCGCCGACGGACAGGTGACCGAGCGGCTGCTCGCCATGGCCGCGCTGAACAGCATCTACGCCGCCGCCATCGTCCAGGTCACCACCGGCTGGCTGCATTCCGAGTACGGCAACCTGGGCGCGGCGCTGCTGCATCCGCTCTACCTGCTGGTGGGCTCTTGCCTGCTGGCCTGGGTCGTCGGCAAGCTTGGCCACGCGATCTACGCGCGCATGGAAACGGACGATCACTACAGCTTCCTGGTGCTGGTGGGGCTGGTGCTGTTCACGCTGGCGCTCACGCGCGTACTCAAGCTGTCGATGCCGCTCACGCTGATGCTGGCCGGTGTAGTGTTCAAGCATCAGGACAGCCAGCCGCGCGTGTGGCCGGCGCACTTCGGCAGCGCGGGCAGCCTGTTGATCATCGTGATGGTGGTCTCGCTCGGCCTGCCGCTGACCGCGCACGACTGGGCCATTGGTGGTGGCGCCGCCTGTGTGCTGGTACTGCTGCGTCACTTCGCCAAGCTGGTAGGCGTGGCCTCGCTGGGTTCGTTCTCGGGCCTGAGCATGAAGCAGTGCGTGGCCCTCGGGCTTGCACTGGCACCCATGTCGGGCCTCGCGTACTTGCTGATGAGCGATATCGCGCTGCTGTATCCCACCACGGGTGAGCCACTGGCAGCCATCATCCTGTGCTCGCTGGCGATCGAGCAGTTGCTTGGGCCCACGATGGCAGCCTGGGCACTTCGCTATGCGGGCGAGGTCAGAAGCAATGGAGGAGGGCGCTGATGTCACTCGAACCGTTCAAGCACTCCGAGGCGCTGACGTTTGGCGTGGAACTGGAGCTGCAGCTCGTCAACCGGCATGACTACGACCTGGCGCCGTTCGCGCCGGATTTGCTGCGTGCGCTGAAAGGCGCGCAGCACGCCGGCGACATCAAGCCCGAGATCAGCCCCTCGATGATCGAGATCAGCACCGGCATCTGCAAGAGTTATGCACAGGCGCTGATTGAGCTCGGCACCATGCGCGACCTGATGGTCGACGCCTCGCGCTCGCTCAACCTCGGCATCTGCGGCGGCGGCACGCACCCGTTCCAGCAATGGGCCGACCGCACCATCTCCGATTCGCCGCGCTACCAGTACATTTCCGAGCTCTATGGCTATCTGGCCAAGCAGTTCACGGTGTTCGGCCAGCACGTGCACATCGGCTGCCCGAGCGCCGATGAATCGCTGTTCCTGCTCCACGCCATCGGCCGCTACGTGCCGCATTTCATTGCGCTGGCCGCCTCGTCGCCCTATGTGCAAGGGGTGGACACCGGCTTCGCCTCGGCACGGCTGAATTCCGTCGCCGCCTTCCCGATGAGCGGGCGCGCGCCGCACTTGCTCACCTGGGATGCCTTCACCGCGTACTTCAACAAGATGCGCAACACGGGCGTGATCGAGAGCATGAAGGACTTCTACTGGGATATCCGTCCCAAGCCGGAGTTCGGCACCATCGAAGTCCGCGTGATGGACACGCCGCTCACGGTCGGGCGCGCCTGCGATATCGCCGCCTACATCCAGGCGCTTGCGCGTTACCTGCTGCTGTCGCGCCCCTTCATGCCGCAGGAAGACGATTACCTGGTCTACACCTTCAACCGCTTCCAGGCGTGCCGCTTCGGGCTGGAAGGCGAGTACGTGCATCCCAACGAACTGACCCGGATGCCGATTGCCGACCACATCATCTCGATCTGCGACGCGCTGGTGCCGCATGCCGAAGCGCTGGGCTCGCTCGACGCCCTGGCCAATATCCGCGCGCTGGCGCAAAGCCGCAACGGCGACGCGGAACGCGTGCGCCAGATCGAGAGCACGACCCGCAGCCTGCGCGAAACGGTGCGGCAGACCTGCGATAGCTGGGCTAGCTAAGCTAGCTAAGCGCGGTACCGGGCCTGTTGCCGGCACCCTACGCTGGCAGGTACTTCTCCCAAAGCTGGTTCCGGAATCGATAGGCAGGATCTACCTGCTTCTTGATGCGCGCAAACGCCGCCGCTTCGGGGTAGGCGCGCAGGAACTGGTCCGGTGTCGCATGCAGGCGGTAAGGCAGGTAGTAGCGCCCGCCAGCGTCCAGTGCTGCGTTGATCAGGTGCTGCGTCCACTGCCGCGTGGCGAAATCGGCGCTCTGGCTGCTTCGCTGCTTGTAGTACAGCACGAAGGAGAACACCTCGGTGGGTGCCCACGCTAGTAGCGTGGTCGTATCCGGTGGAGAGTGCCGGATCGATATGTTCAAGGCGTTGACCTGATACCGCCGCAGGATGTCCGCCATCCGCCTGGCAAAGGGCAGGAACGCGGCTACCGGGATGAAATACTCCTGCAGCAGATAGGTCGAGAAGATTCGCGTGCGTGGTTCCAGCGAGGCGGTATCAAGACTGGCTTCATAGTTGCGGTGTACAACCGCACGCTCGCGCAGCAGATTTTCCTCGGCGTAGCGCTCGCGCAGCCATTGTGAGCCAGGCAATTCCGACACGGCCCAGATCAGGTTCTGCTCGCGTGCGTAGTTCAGCTTGCGTGGCACCAGGCGTTCGCTCTGGGTCAGCTTTGCGTCGGAGGCAATCCAGCTGACCGCTAGCGGTTGGTCGAAGTCCGGCGGCGCGAGGTCGGCGTTATGCAGCACCACTGCGGGGTTGCCCACCACCTGATCGCGAAAGAATGCGGGATAGTCAGGCAGCGTCACGCGCTGCGCATGGCGGGCAATCACGCCATTGACCGCCAAGTCGAGCTCCACCTCGGAGATCACCCCCAGGCCGCCGTAGCCGCCAACCACAGCACGGAAAAGTGCCGCATCCTTATTTCGGCTCAGCTCGCGGACATTGCCGTCGGCGCCCACCAGTTGCAGCGCACGCACTGACTCGACCACCGGACCGGCCCCGACGTAGCGCCCATGGCAATTCACCGAGACCGACCCGCCCACCGAGAAATCGCTATAGCTCTGCATCACCTTGACGGCGAGGTCGTGCGGATCGAGGATTTCCTGTAGATCGCGCCAGCGCATGCCGGCCTGCACCCGGGCACGCCGGCCCGCTACGTCCAGCCATACCAGGCGGTTCATCCCGCGCATGTCCAGATGCAGCGAATCGGCCATGGCCACCTGTCCGCCCATGCTGAAGCGCGCACCGCCGATCGATACCGGCCCGGCGCTTTTTCGCAATGCTTGCTGGATCTGCGCCGTGCTGGCCGGCGTGGCCAGCTGCGCCACGCGGATAGGGTTCAACTGGCTGACGTCGTCCACCACCAATGGGTCCGGCGCGCTGCAAGCGCAGCTGGCGCTAGCGCTAGCAAGAGCGGCAGCCTTCAGCAAGCGGCGGCGCTGGCGATCCGGGGCGGATATTGGCGTGGCGGGCAAATGGGCACCTGCAGGAGCAGTCGGGCAGCGGGCCCCCAACATAGCGCAATCTGCAGGCTTGCTCAATCAGAGCAGTCCTAATCAGTCCTAATCAGTCCGAATCGCTGGCAGGCCCGCGGCTTGCAGCGGGGCAATCAGGCCTGTGCGCCCACGTACACCGGCTCGCAGCGCACCTCCGACTTCACCGAGTTGGCAATGAAGCAAGCCTCGTGCGCCGTGTGATGCAGGTGCGCCAGTTCCTCGCGGGTCGGCTGGCGCTCTCCGGAGAAGGTGACCTCCGGCCTGAGCGTGACCACCGCCATGGCCATCCGGCCTTCCGCGTTCTTCGCCATGGTGCCGACCGCGGCATCGAAGTAGCGGTCCACGCAGAACTTGTGCTTGGCGGCGATGGAGAGGAACCACAGCATGTGGCAGCTGGAGAGCGACGAAACAAAGGCTTCTTCGGGATCGACGGCGGCGGCGTCCGACATGGGCAGGGGCACGATATGGGGCGATGAGGATCCTGGCACTTCCACGCCGCCATCGAATCGCAGCAGGTGCTTGCGGCTATAGCGGTTGCCGAGGAAATCCTGCTCGCCACGTTGCCAGAGGATCTCTGCGGTGTACTGGGCCATGTCTTCTCTCTCCATTCAAGTGCCTGCGAAGGCCGATAGCTTATTGCTTCTCGCGCGCGTGCGTCACACCCCGTGCGGCACGCTTTCGCCATCCCGCAGCCCGAGCCGCTGGTTGGCGGGCACCGCCACATCGATCAGCTTCGGCTTGGGCAGGTTCAACTGCCCCATCATCTCGATGAACTGGGTACGCGTGCGCCCAGCCACGCGGCTGTTGTTGGCGCGCTCGAAGCCGATGGTGGATTCGGTGCGGCCCTTGTAATCGTGGGCGGGGTAGACCACGGTGTCGTCGGGCAGGGCGAAGAGCTTCTGCGTGAGGCTGTCGTACAGCGTGCCAGCGTCGCCGGACTGGAAGTCGGTGCGGCCGCAACCGTCGATCAGCAGCGCGTCGCCGGTGAAGACGCGGCGCATCGTGCCGGCGGGCGTGGCTTCTTCCCACAGGTAGCTCATGCTGCCGGCGGTGTGCCCCGGCGTGTGGATGGCGCGCAGCGTCTGCGTGCCGAACTGCAGCGTGTCGCCGTCGATCAGCTGTTTTTGCGCGGGTTGGATGTCGCAACCCGAGGGGGCCGCGGTGTGCGCCCCGGTTTGCAGTGCAACATGGCCGGCGGAGGTGATGTGGTCCGCGTGGGCATGCGTCTCGACCACCCACGCCAGCGTGGCGCCGCTGGCCTGCAGCAGCGCCATGTCGCGCTCCAGTTGGTGGTCTACCGGGTCGATCAGCAACGCCTGGCGCGTGGCCGCATCGATCAGCAGGTAGGTGAAGGTGGACGAGGTTTCGTCAAATAGCTGATGAAAGGTCTGCATGGCTGTGGCCGCCAATGGGGGAAGAACGCTACATGATAGCGCCGCCCGCAGGCGTGTCAGCCGATATTCACCACTTCGCTGATCTGCATCACGGGCACCGCATCGGTGTAGTTGGGCATATCGAGCTGCAGCTCGTTGCCGACGGCCTTTGACGCCGCGACGAAGGCCGGCAGCGACTCGAACAGGAAACTGAACACCACCGTAAAGGCCGGATCCGAGCCCGGCGCGCCGCCGCTCAGGCCGCGCTCCACCGACACGCCGTGGTAGCCCGGATGCGGGCCGAACAGCGCGACGGCGCGCGGCACGTGCCGTTGCATGTAGTAGTCCATATCGAACCGGCCGCCCTTCCTATGCGGGTAGAGAATGCTGATCTTGACCATGCCGGACTCCAGTGGGTTGGGGTGGATGCGCGGCTAGCGTAGCAGAAAGCGCGTGATCGGATTTGCCGGGGCGATGCGCTCAGCACTCCACGATATTCACCGCCAGCCCGCCGCGCGCCGTTTCCTTGTATTTGGTCTTCATGTCGGCGCCGGTCTCGCGCATGGTCTTGATGACGGAGTCGAGCGACACGTAGTGCATGCCATCGCCGCGCAACGCCATGCGCGCCGCATTGACGGCCTTCACCGACGCCATCGCATTGCGTTCGATGCAGGGTATCTGCACCAGCCCACCGACCGGGTCGCACGTCAGCCCGAGGTTGTGCTCCATGCCGATCTCGGCCGCGTTTTCCACCTGCTCGGGCGTGCCGCCCATCACCGCGGCGAGCGCGCCGGCGGCCATCGAGCAGGCCACGCCGACTTCGCCCTGGCAGCCCACTTCGGCGCCGGAGATCGAGGCATTGAGCTTGTACAGCATGCCGATCGCACCGGCGGTCAGCAGGAAGTCGATCACGCCTTGCGAGTTGGCGCCCGGCACGAAGCGGTCGTAGTAATGCAGCACGGCCGGGATGATGCCGGCGGCGCCGTTGGTGGGCGCCGTGACCACGCGGCCGCCGGCCGCGTTTTCCTCGTTGACGGCGATCGCGTACAGGTTGACCCAGTCGATCACCGAAAGCGGATCTGCCAGCGAGCGCTCGGCGTGCTCGGTCAGGTTGCGGAACAGTTCGGGGGCGCGGCGCTTGACCTTGAACGGGCCCGGCAGCTCGCCGTCGGTGCGGCAGCCGCGCGCCACGCAGGCCTGCATCACGGCCCAGATCCGCAGCAGGCCGGCATTGACCTCGGCCTCGCTGCGCCACACGCATTCGTTTTCCATCATGAGCCGCGCGATGCTCTTCTTGCTGGCGGTTGCCATCTCCAGCATGGCGCGTCCGCTGCGGAAAGGATGCGGCAGTTGATGGTCCGCTTCCAGGATCTGCGTATTGGCCGCGCCCGCGGTGATGACGAAGCCGCCGCCCACCGACAGGTAGCGGCCTTCGCGGATGGTTTCGCCGCCGGCATTGAAGGCGTGGAATTTCATGCCGTTGGGATGCTCGGCCATGGCCTCGCGGCGATAGAAGACGATGTGCTCCTTCTCCACGAAGGGCACGGGGTGGGTGCCCAGCAGCGACAGCGTGCGGCTCGCGCGCAGCGCGGCCATCCGCAAGTCGATGGTGTCGGGGTCGACGGTGTCGGGCGCCTCCCCCAGCAAGCCAAGAATCACGCCCTTGTCGGTGCCGTGGCCGCGGCCGGTGGCGCCGAGCGAGCCGTACAGCTCGATGCGCACGCTGGCCACCTGCGGCAGCAGCCCGTCGCGGGCCAGCCCCTGGGCAAACATCAGCGCCGCGCGCATCGGGCCCACGGTGTGGGAACTGGAGGGACCGATGCCCACCTTGAACAGATCGAAGACGCTGACTGCCACGAGAGGCTCCTGGGGGCTGGCTGGCGCCGGATTCAGACCGGCGCGTCCATATCGTTGTTAATGGGGGCGCGCCACAGCGAGCCTGCCGCGTTGGGCGGGGTGGGGGGCGCGTCTTTCTTTACCAGCACGCTGATCGTGCCGTCATTCTCGAGAATCGCGAAATGCACATCGGCGACGCGCTGGCACCCGGCATGCCGCAGCGCCTTGTGCAGGTCGTCGCGTGTGACGAGCGCGCGCTTCATCACGTCGGCAAACACCAGGCCATCGTGGATCAGTACCTCAGGCCGCCCTTCGACGACGTTCTCGATGCGCCGGCTGCGCCAGCTCAGCCACGCCAGCACAAGGTTGGCGGCGACCAGCGTCACCGCCAGGATCAGCCCTGCGGCAACGGAGTTGTCCCCGGCGTTCATTGAGTTCTGCACGGCGTTGGACAGCACCAGCAACAACACCAGGTCGAGCGATGTGAGTTGCCCGATCTGGCGCTTGCCGGAAAGCCGCAGCAGCACCAGCAGGCTGCCGTAGACGATCAGTCCGCGCAGGACGAATTCCCACCATGGGGCGCTGAGATTCCACATGCGTGCTCCGTTTTTCCGGGCACGGCCGGGTGGCCGCGCATCCACACCGAGCATAGCGCGTTGGCAAGGCGCGCTGGCAAAACGCCGGGGTTGCCGCGACGAGCAGCAGCCCCGGCTTCATACCAGCTTACTCTTCAGCGTACTCGCTCATCGGCACGCATGCGCAGAACAGGTTGCGGTCGCCGTACACGTTGTCCGCACGGCCAACCGGCGGCCAGTACTTCTGCGTGCGCAGCGCGGCCACCGGGTAGGCGGCTTCCTGGCGCGTGTACTTGTGCTCCCACGCGTCGGCGGTGATCACCGCGGCGGTGTGCGGCGCGTTCTTCAGCGGGTTGTCCTCACGGTCGAAGCTGCCGTCTTCCACGCGGGCGATCTCGGCACGGATGGCGATCATGGCGTCGATAAAGCGGTCCAGCTCATGCAGGGCCTCGCTCTCGGTCGGCTCGATCATCAGCGTGCCCGGCACCGGGAAGCTCATGGTGGGAGCGTGGAAGCCGTAGTCCATCAGGCGCTTGGCCACGTCCTCGTTGGAGATGCCCGTGGTCTTCTGCAGCGCTCGCACGTCCAGGATGCACTCGTGCGCCACCAGGCCGTGCTGGCCGGTGTAGAGCACGGGGAAGTGCGGCGACAGGCGGCGCGCCACATAGTTGGCGGCCAGGATGGCGTTCTCGGTGGCGGCGGTCAGGCCGGCCGAGCCCATCATGGCGATATACATCCACGAGATCGGCAGGATGCTGGCCGAGCCGAACGGCGCGGCGGACACGCCGCCGATGCCCTGGTCGTCGCGGCGATAGCCCACGCTGTCCTGGTTGGGCAGGAAGTCGGCCAGGTGCGCGCCGACCGCCACGGGGCCAACACCCGGGCCGCCACCGCCGTGGGGGATGCAGAAGGTCTTGTGCAGGTTCAGGTGGGACACGTCACCGCCGAACTGGCCCGGCGCGGCGGTGCCGACCATGGCGTTCATGTTGGCGCCGTCCACATAGACCTGGCCGCCGTGCTTGTGCACGATGTCGCAGATCTGCTGCACGCCCTGCTCGAACACGCCGTGCGTGGACGGGTAGGTGATCATGATCGCGGCGAGGTTCTTGCTGTGCTGCTCGGCCTTCTTCGCCAGGTCGTCCAGGTCGACGTTGCCATCTTCGTCACAGGCCACCACCACCACCTTCATGCCGGCCATTTGCGCGGACGCCGGGTTGGTGCCGTGCGCGGAGGACGGGATCAGGCAGATGTCGCGATGGCTCTCGCCACGGCTGGCGTGGTACGCATGGATGATCAGCAGGCCGGCGTACTCGCCTTGCGAGCCGGCATTGGGCTGCAGGCTCACCGCGGCGTAGCCGGTGGCGGCGCACAGCATGGCTTCGAGCTGGTCGATCATCTCGCGGTAGCCGACCGTCTGGTCCAGCGGCGCGAAGGGGTGGATCTTGCTGAACTCGGGCCACGTCACCGGGATCATCTCGCTGGTGGCGTTGAGCTTCATGGTGCACGAGCCCAGCGGGATCATGGTGCGGTCCAGCGCCAAGTCCTTGTCGGCCAGCATGCGCAGGTAGCGCAGCATTTCGTGCTCGGCGTGGTGCGTGTTGAAGACCGGGTGGGTCAGGTAAGCGCTCTGGCGTGCCAGGCCAGCGGGATAGGCATCCTGCGCGACGGCTTCCAGCACATCGAAGTCGGGCACCGGCTTGCCGTGCGCGAAGATTTCCAGCAGGGCGACCACGTCTTCCCGCGAGGTGGTTTCGTCCAGCGAGATGCCGATGCGGGTGGCGCCGGCGTGGCGCAGGTTGATGCCGCGGGCGGTTGCCGAGGCGTGGATGGCTTCCGTGTTGAAGCCGGTTTCCAGCGTCAGCGTATCGAAATAAGTGGCATTGGTGCGTGCGTAGCCCAGTTGTTCCAGGCCACCGGCCAGCGTGGCGGCCAGGCGGTGCACGCGCTGGGCGATGCGCTTGAGGCCTTGCGGGCCGTGGTACACGGCGTACATGGAGGCCATCACGGCCAGCAGTACCTGTGCCGTGCAGATGTTCGAGGTGGCCTTCTCGCGGCGGATATGCTGCTCGCGCGTCTGCAGGGCCAGGCGGTATGCCTTGTTGCCTTGCGCGTCGATGGTCACGCCAACCAGGCGGCCGGGCATGGAGCGCTTGAAGGCATCCTTGACCGCCATGTAGCCGGCGTGCGGCCCGCCGAAGCCAAGCGGCACGCCGAAGCGCTGCGAGTTGCCCACCGCCACGTCGGCGCCCCATTCGCCGGGCGCGGCGATCAGGGTCAGCGCCAGCAGGTCGGCGGCAGCCACCACCAGGCCGCCGGCAGCATGCACGGCGTCGGCGATGGCGCGGTAGTCGGCGACATCGCCGTTGACGCCCGGGTACTGCAGCAGCACGCCGAAGGCATGGGCGCCGGCCGCTTCAGCAGCGGGGCCGACCTTGACTTCGATGCCCAGCGGCAGGGCGCGGGTGCGTACCACTTCCAGCGTTTGCGGCAGCACGTCGTCCGCCACATAGAAGGTGGTGGAGGCGTGCTTGTTGACGCGCTGCAGCAGCGTCATGGCTTCGGCCGCGGCGGTGCCTTCGTCCAGCATGGAGGCATTGGCGATGTCCAGGCCGGTCAGGTCGGTCACCATCTGCTGGAAGTTCAGCATGGCTTCCAGGCGGCCCTGGGAGATCTCGGGCTGGTAGGGCGTGTAGGCGGTGTACCAGGCCGGGTTCTCGAAGATATTGCGCAGGATGACGCCCGGGGTCAGCGTGTTGTAGTAACCCTGGCCGATAAAGCTCTTGAGCACGCGGTTCTTGCTGGCCAGCCCACGCAGCTTGGCCAGCGCGGCTTCTTCGCTCAGCGGCGCGGTGAACTCGCCCAGCGGCATGCCGTCGCGGCGGCGGATGGCGGCGGGGATGACGGCGTCGATCAGCGCGGCGCGGCTGTCATAGCCCAGCACCTTGAGCATGTGCTGTTGTTCGGCGGCATCGGGGCCGATATGGCGGGAGGCGAAGGCGTCGCGCGCCTCCAGTTCGGCCAGCGTGGGCCGGGCAACTTGGGCGGCAGTCATGGGCAGGGGGGCGTTCATGGCAAGGATCTCGTGGGAGCGGTGCGGCGGGTGGTCGGCCCGGCGCGTCGCGTCAATCTTCATCCGTCATTCCCGTGGCGGCGGGAATGACGGTCTGGCATCAGGCGCCGACGTTGGCTTTGTAGGCGTCGGCCGACATCAGGCCGTTCACGTCGTCGCTGTTGGCCGGCTTGAGCTTGAACAGCCAGGCGTCGAAGGCGTCGGCATTGACGCTTTCCGGCGCGGCGGCGGCGGCATCGTTGATGGCGATGACTTCGCCAGCCACCGGGGCGTAGATGTCGGATGCGGCCTTGACCGATTCCACCACGGCCAGCGCGTCGCCGGCGCCGACCGACTTGCCCACTTCCGGCAGCTCCAGGAAGACGATGTCGCCCAGCGCGTCCTGCGCGTGGTCGGTGATGCCGATGGTCAGCGTGCCGTCGGCTTCGACGCGCACCCACTCATGGGACTCGGTGTATTTCAGGTCGGCGGGGAAATTCATGGGATTGCTCCAGATTCAATTTGTTTTTCAGCGCCAGCCGGGCGGGGGGTGTCGATCGTCGATCGGGAAACCGCCGGCAGGCGCGCTGTGACCGGTGCGAGCGTCAGCTCACGAGTGCCTTGCCATTGCGCACAAACGGCAGTTTAACCACAGTCGCGGCGAGTTTGCGGTCGCGGATCTCGACCTGCACCTCGGCGCCGACGGCAACGTCGAGCGGCAGGCGGGCAAAAGCGATGGATTGGCTGAGCGAGGGGCTGAAGGTGCCGCTGGTGATTTCGCCTTCGCCGGCCGGCGTGATGACCTTCTGGTGGGCGCGCAGCACGCCGCCCGCCTTTCCGTTGGCCGGACGCAGGATCAGGCCGACGAACTGCCGGGTCTTGCCGCCGGCGACCAGGGCCGCCTTGCCGGTGAAGTCCCGTTCGCTTTGCAGGTCCACGGTCCAGGCCAGGCCGGCGTTGAGCGGCGAGGTGTGGATATCCATGTCCTGGCCGTACAGGTTCATGCCGGCTTCCAGGCGCAGCGTGTCGCGCGCGCCCAGGCCGGCGGGGCGAACGCCCTCGGCGATCAGCTTTTCCCACAGGCCGGCCACGTTCTCGGCCGGCACTACCAGCTCGAAACCGTCTTCGCCGGTATAGCCGGTGCGTGCCACCATGACTTCGCCGAGGGCGGGGTCCTGCACCACCACGGCGTTGAACGGCTTCAGGGCTTCGCTGGGCTGGGTCGAGGGGAAAGCGCTCCACACCTTGGCGCGGGCGTTGGGGCCTTGCACGGCAACGATGGCCAGCGGGGCCACGCCGTCGGGCGCATTGTCGCCCCGGCGCGGCGTGATCTTCACGCCGCTATTGGTGGCGGCGTTGCGTGCGGCGATCCATTCGATATCGTTGTTCGCGGTGCCGGCGTTGACCACCAGGCGGAAGTGGTCCTCGGCGAAGAAATAGACGATCAGGTCGTCGATGACGCCGCCCTTTTCATCCAGCATGCAGGAGTACAGCGCCTTGCCCGGCGTTTGCAGCTTGTCGACATTGTTGGCCAGCAGGCCGCGCAGGAAGGGGCGCACATTGGCGCCCTTGAGGTCGACCACGCACATGTGGGAGACGTCGAACATGCCGGCATCGCTGCGCACGGCATGGTGTTCCTCGATCTGGGAGCCGTAGTTGACCGGCATGTCCCAGCCGCCAAAGTCGACCATGCGGGCGCCGAGGGCGCGGTGGATGGCGTTGAGGGGCGTGGCCTGGAGCGTCATGGAATCCTCGGGGGAAGGCAAATCTCGGTTCGAAAACGAAAAAAGGGCCATCCACCGCAGGATTCGGCGCGCCATGGCGCTGCCAAATCCGCTGCGGCGGATGACCCCTCTGTCCTCGATACCTGAGAGATTACAAGGCGGATCCCGGTTGCTGGAAACCCAAACCTTGCGCGCCCCTTCGGTGGGCACGCTCACCATGGCTGTCGATGGAATCGATCAGTGGCGGGTGCCGCTCTCCAGAGTACGGCGTGCATCGTGTGCATGTTGCAAGCCGATCCAACCAGTCCATGGTGCCTGAGAGTTTTCGGGTGATACCCCTTCGGCGGCGCAAGATATGCGCGCTCTCCCGGTCAGATGCGCGCAATTTACGGGAGCGTCCTGGCTTTGTCAACGCACCCGGCCGGCGTCACTGTCCTGCTGCGATGCACTACCGCCCGCGATGGTTGGGTGTCGTAACGTTACCGATGACACCGCCTACCGCGGCGCCGCCCAGGGTGCCTAGTGCGTCACCGCCCGTCAGGACTGCGCCACCCACTGCGCCAACGCCAGCACCGATTGCGGTGTTTCGCTGCTTTGGTGTCATATCGGCGCAGCCCGCCATGCCAGCTACCGCGATACCGATCAAGACCGCCTTGCTCAGGGAATGCAGGGTGTTCATGATTGCCTCCAGCGTGTTTGCCCCCAACGTATGGTGAAGTGCATCCGGCACGGCTCACACTTTGGCCGGACATAGAAATTAGACGTGCCAGAAAGGCCGCGGCTCCCGGGCTTACGAAGTGTTACGTGCCGGTGAGTACACTCTTTTCCGTCCAAGGCCCGGCCATGGCCGCGTGTTAACATCCAGCCTCCGCCCAGCAATCGCGCATGCCGCGTTGCGCATCCGTCATTACCCGCCTCGCATGACCCACGGACTCAACCCTGCCCAATCCGAAGCCGTTCGCTACCTCGACGGCCCCTGCCTGGTACTCGCCGGCGCCGGCTCGGGCAAGACCCGGGTGATCACACAGAAGATCGCTCACCTGATCGAGGACAAGGGCTTCCAGCCCAAGCACATCGCCGCAGTGACCTTTACCAACAAGGCCGCCAAGGAGATGCAGGAGCGCATCGCCAAGCTGATGGAGGGCAAGACTACGCGCGAGGGCAAGCGCATCCCCATCAAGCAGATCACGGTCAGCACGTTCCACTCGCTGGGCGTGCAGATCTTGCGGGCCGAGGCGGAGCACGTGGGGCTGAAGCCGCGTTTCTCGATCATGGACTCCGACGATTGCTTCGGCATGGTGCAGGAGCAGCTTGCCTCCACCGACAAGAAGCTGATCCGCAGCGTGCAGAGCACCATCTCGCTGTGGAAGAACGGCATGGTCGATCCCGAGACCGCCATCGCCCAGGCCGACAATCCCGACGATCACCAGGCCGCGCTGATCTACCGCAACTACGTGGCCACGCTGCACGCCTACCAGGCGGTGGATTTCGACGACCTGATCCGCCTGCCGGCCGAGCTGTTCGCGCGCAACGAGGAAGTGCGCCTGCGCTGGCAGAACCGGCTGCGCTACTTCCTGGTGGACGAGTACCAGGACACCAACGCCTGCCAGTACCAGTTGCTCAAGCAGCTCGCCGGCGGCTCGCACCTGCGCGCGCCGGCCTTCACCGCGGTGGGCGACGACGACCAGGCCATCTACGGCTGGCGCGGCGCCACGCTGGACAACCTGAAGCTGCTTCAGACCGATTTCCCCGACCTGAAGGTGGTCAAGCTGGAGCAGAACTACCGCTCCACCGTGCGCATCCTGGAGGCGGCCAACGCGGTCATCTCCAACAATCCCAAGCTGTTCGACAAGAAGCTGTGGAGCGAGCACGGCATGGGCGACCCCATCGCCGTCAACCCGATGAACGATGAGGAGCACGAGGCGGAATCCGTGGTGTTCCGCCTGTCCGCCCACAAGTTCGAGCGGCGCGCGCAGTTCCGCGACTACGCCATCCTGTATCGCGGCAACCACCAGGCGCGGCTGTTCGAGCAGATCCTGCGCCGCGAGCGCATTCCTTATGTGCTCTCGGGCGGGCAGAGCTTCTTCGACAAGGCCGAGATCAAGGACATCTGCGCCTACCTGCGCCTGATCGCCAACCCGGACGACGATCCTGCCTTCATCCGCGCGATCACCACGCCCAAACGCGGCGTGGGCAACACCACGCTGGAAGTGCTGGGCACCTTCGCCGGGCAGGCCAAGGTGTCGCTGTTCGAGGCAGCCATGATGGGCGGCATCGAAGGCAAGCTGCAGCCGCGCCAGCTGGAGCCACTGCGGGTGTTCTGCGAGGCCATGGTGCGCCTGGCCGGGCGCGCGGCCAGCGATCCCGCCACGCAGGTGCTTGACGACATGATGGAAGGCATCCACTACGAGGCCTACCTGTACGACACCTTCGACGAGCGCCAGGCCCAGTCGCGCTGGACCAACACGCTGGAATTCCTCGACTGGCTCAAGCGCAAGGGCACCAAGCCGGAAGCCACGGGCGAGGCGGAAGAGGCTACCGGCTTCGACACCGCCGACGGCTTCGGCGACGAGGGCAAGAACCTGCTGGAGCTGACCCAGACGGTGGCGCTGATGAGCATGCTCGAAGGCCGCGAGGAAGATCCCGACGCGGTGCGCCTGTCGACGCTGCACGCCTCCAAGGGGCTGGAATATCCGCACGTGTTCCTGGTCGGCGTGGAGGAGGGCATCCTGCCCCACTGCCGCGAAGACGAAGACATGAGCGACGAAAAGATCGAGGAAGAGCGCCGCCTGATGTATGTGGGTATCACGCGAGCCCAGCGCAGCCTGCACCTGAGCTGGTGCAAGAAGCGCAAGCGCGCCCGCGATACCTATTCGTGCGAGCCCTCGCGCTTCATCGGCGAGATGAAGCTCGAGGAGGCGCCCGCTATCAAGGACGAAACGCCCGCCATGAGCCCCAAGGACCGCCTGGCCGGGCTCAAGGCCCTGCTGGGAACGCCCGGCGCGCCAGGCAAGAACCCGGCATGACCGGCGCCGGCATGGCGTGCCCCATGCCGGTGCCGAACGTACAAAGTCGATACATTAGCCTACAAGGGGGACATGACCCCCGCCCGATGTCCGTCTAACATCGCCAGTGCCTGGCCCGATGTACTGGACCAGGTGCCGCGTCGTTCCGTCCCTTCGGAGCGGCGTGGCCGGGCATTACGCCCGACTTCTTCCCTGTTCAGCGCCTCCGCACCTTAAGTCCGGGGGCGTTTTTTTAGGGAATCCGCCAGATCCTGTGGCTGTCAGGGGCGCGCGATGCCCAGGGTGAATTCGCCTTCCAGCGTGCTGGCCGCGTCCCGCAGGCGGCGTACCCGCAGCAGGTTGGGGCGCGCGCCGGCGATGCCGTCCTGTGCGTTTTGCACTGGCGAAGCGCCCCGCGCGCGATACGCGGCATGCTGGAGGTGCACCTCGCGGTTGAGGGCATCGTCGAAGAACAGCTGGGTGGTCAGCACCTCGGTCTTGCCGAGATGGATCTTCAGGTGGATATGCACCGCGCGCGGCGCGTACCAGCCCGGGTAGATCGTCAGGAATTGCGTGGCGCCATCGGGGCCGGTGGGCTGCACGCCGCGCAGGAAGCGGGAGGCGCTGGCGGGCACGGCGTGCATTGCGCCACCGTCCGGGCCTGGGCCTTGTTCCGGCCCTGGGCCGGGGCTGCCCGCAGGTGGCGGCGGCATGCTGCGCTGGTCGTAGCCGCTGTAGCTGCCGCCGGCATCGCAATGCCAGATGCTGGCCAGCGCGCCGGCCACGGGCGCGCAGCCGCGGTCGGTGTCCACCACGACCAGCCTCAGCCGCAGCAACTGGCCCGGCCGGCCATCGCGGATATCGCGGCGCACCAGCGCCTGGTCGATATAGAACGGGCCCTCGGTCATGGCCGGCGTGAGCAGGCAGGCGGCGGGTTGCGCGGCGGCATCGCCCGCCAGCCCCATCAACCCGGCGCCGAGGGATCCTCCCAGAACGCCGCCGAGGAAGCGGCGGCGGCCTGCGTTTTCCGCGAGCGGGCCTGCGTGGTCGAGGGGCTTATTGGGCATCTGGCACTCCTGGTCGGTGAGGTTCCGCAGCGCCGGGTACGCCGAACGGGCCGTTCGCGCCGAAGGCGCAGGGCATGGGCGCCGGTCCGTGGCCGGGCATCGGGCCTGCCATGGCGCCGGGGAACGGGTGGGGACCGGGGCCGAACGGGCCCGGCGGCGAGCCCGGCATGCGACCCTCCGGCATGTCGCGCAGACGCTTGCGCTGGCCGGCTTCCAGGCTTTCTTCAAACGCGATCCAGCGATCGCGCGCGGCGCGGCGATCCTTGTCGAGCGCGTCGTGCAAGCGGTCTTCCCGCTCCGCGCGGGCGCGCAGCGACGGCTCGAGCCCCTCCGACAGAGCGGGGCCGCCACCTTCGCGGATAAAGCGCGCCTGCAGTTCCAGCGCGTGCGCATGCGCTTCCCGCGCCGCGGCCCGGGCGGCTTGCCAGAGGGCGGCCTGGGCAGGCGTGAGCGCCAGCGCTTCGGGCAGCGATGCGGGTGCCGCCGGCTGGCCGGGGCCGGCAACGGCCGGCGCGCTGGTCTGCAGCGCGTGCGCCGGCAGCGTCAAGGCGCAGGCGCCGCACAGCACGGCGAGGGACGGCAGGGAACGCAGTCGGGGCAGTAAGGCTTGGGGCTGGGTCACAAGGATTCTCCATGGAGGTCATGCGGGGAGAGGCCCGGGATCGCCGACGTGATGCCGATGGCTTCAAGCATAGCGGGGCGCCGGGCTGCCGTTGCCTGCTTGTCAGGAACTTGCAGGCACAAAAGCGGCGGGATAACGACATGACATCTTAGAAAGGCTAGCCCCCTGTTGCTTGAGCGCTTGGTCAGCACGCGCAAGCAATGCCGTACAAAGCGAGTCCCCGGGGCGGGCCGCTTTGTATCAAGCCCGGTACAAAGCGGCCACACCCTGCCTATCGGGCCGTCAAGCCGGGCTGGTAGAGTCAATCCCTGGCGGCGGCCGCCTGCCGGGCCGCCCCGATCCGCTTCCATACCGAAGCAAACCTGCCGCAGACATGCCATACGCCACGCGGCAAACCACTGCAAAGCACGACGAAACCCGATGGACCATTCTCCCGCCACGCCCCTTCATTTGCTGATCGTCGACGACGATCCGCAGATCCGCTCCATGCTGGCCGAGTATCTCGCCACCTTCGGCATCGAAGCCGATGGCGCCGAGGGCGGCGGCGCCATGCGCGCCGCCATGGCCACGCGCGACTACGACCTGGTGGTGCTCGACCTCTCGCTGCGCGGCGAAAACGGCCTGGCGCTGTGCCGCGAGATCCGCGAGCGCGGCGACCTGCCGGTGATCATGCTCACCGCGCGCACCGAGCTGGCCGACCGCGTGGTCGGGCTGGAGGTGGGCGCCGATGACTATGTCACCAAGCCCTTCGAGATGCGCGAACTGGTGGCGCGCATCCACACCGTGCTGCGCCGCACCCGGGGCGGCGGCGTGAAGCGCCCGGCGGCGGTGGGCGGCCACGAACTGCGCTTTGGTAGCTGGCGCCTCAACACCACGCTGCGGCAGCTGGTGGACGGCGAGGAAACCGTGGTGCCGTTGTCCAATGCTGAATTCCGGCTGCTGCTTGCATTCATCG
Source organism: Cupriavidus sp. CuC1 (assembly GCF_044627735.1). Taxonomy (NCBI): domain Bacteria; kingdom Pseudomonadati; phylum Pseudomonadota; class Betaproteobacteria; order Burkholderiales; family Burkholderiaceae; genus Cupriavidus; species Cupriavidus sp. CuC1. The sequence continues at coordinate 113,344 of NZ_JBIUHC010000004.1, forward strand.
AACATCCGAACCGCGTGCTCGATCGCGAGCTGCTGATCAATCAGGCGCGCGGCCGCGATCTCGATGTCTTCGATCGCAGCATCGACCTGCTGGTCTCGCGCCTGCGCCAGAAGCTGCGCGACGATCCGCGCGACCCGACGCTGATCCGTACCGTCCGAGGCGAGGGCTATGTCTTCACCGGCGCCGTCGAAGCCTGAGCGCGCGGGCTGGGTGGCCCGCCACGACTCCATGTTCATCCGGCTGTTCCTGGTGATGGCCGCGATCATGCTGGCCGTGCACCTGCTCGGCGTGACGGTCATCGAGAGCGTGTTCCCGCGCCCGGGGCATACCGGATTCAGCTTCTCCCCCGGTGACGAGCTTCCGCCTGGGCCGCCTCCGGGCGAAGAGGGGCAGCGGGGCGAGCCGCCGCCGCCGCCGCCGCCGCCGGATGCCGGGGCGCGCGCGGACAACGGTGAAAGCGGCGCTCCCGTGCCGCCCCACCGCCAGCGCCGGACCCATGGTCTGGGGCCACCCCGCCTGGGGCTGCTGTTCCAGCTTGCCGCCATCGTGGCCGCGTCATGGGTGGGCGCGCGCCTGCTGGCCAGGCCCGTCCAGCGCCTGGCCAGCAGCGCCGGCCGGCTTGCCCAGGACGTGCATGCCCCGCCGCTGGACGAAGACAGCGGCCCGGCCGAGGCCCGCGCCGCGGCCAAGGCCTTCAACCACATGCAGCAGCGCATCCGCACCCAGCTGGCACAGCAATCGCGCTTCCTGGCCGCCGTGTCCCACGACCTGCGCACCCCGCTCACGCGCATGAGCCTGCGCATCGAAGGCGTCGACGACAACCGGGTCCGCTATCGCCTGCGCCAGGACCTGGCGGAGATGAACGGGCTGATCGATGCCACCCTGTACTACCTGCGCGAGCGCGACGGCGCCGCCGCGCCGCGCCAGCGGGTGGATGTGCATGCCTTGCTGCAGGCTGTGGTAGACGATGCCACGGAGATCGGCCAGGACGTCACCCTGTCCGGTGACGCCGAGCCGCTGCTGGCCTATCCGGCCGAACTGCGCCGGGCCGTGGTCAACCTGGTAGAGAACGCCCACCGCTACGGCGGCAGCGCGCGCATCGAGCTGGCCGACAGTGCCGAGCGGGTGGTGATCGATGTGTGCGACAACGGCCCCGGCATCCCGCCAGAGGAGATGGCGCGCGTGCTGGAGCCGTTCTATCGGCTCGAATCCTCGCGCAACCGTACCACCGGCGGGGTCGGCATGGGCCTGTCGATCGCCTCGGATATCGTCTCGCGCCACGGCGGCGAGCTCAGCCTGGCCAACCGCCCGGAGGGCGGCCTGCGGGTGCGCATCGTACTGCCGCGCGCCTGAGCCGCGCGCGGCCCGGTGCCCGCGCTACCGCTCACCGTGCCGTGCCGCCGCCCATCGCCGCGAGCTGCACATACTGCGAGCCGCGCGTGCCGTGCGTGAAATCCAGCACGAAGTCGCCCACGTCGACGCGGGCCTGCAGCGCGCGCCGCAGGTCCGCCGGGGTTGCCCCGCGCGGCCCGGACAAGGCCGTGCGCACCAGCCAGGCCGCGCCGATGTAGCCGGCCAGCGTGGCCGGCGAGGCGGGCTCGTCCAGGAACTGCTTCATCCGGCCCACATGCTCCTTGACCACGCGCAGGGTCAGATCCTGCGGGCCCGGGGCGATCTGGGTCAGCACGATGCCGCCGTTGTAGCCGGCGCCAAGAATCTCCCGCGCCGCCAGCGAATTGACCGCGGACAAGCCCACCAGGAAGCCGTACCAGCCCCGCGCCGCCAGCGCGCGGCCGAGATTGCCGTAGGCCAGCGTATCGCCCGCCACGATCACCGCGGCCGGGCGCGCGGTGGCGATGCGCTGCGCCAGCGCGGCAGCCTCGTTGCCTCTTCCGGCGTCCAGCGTGAGGACCTGCAATCCGGTCTCCTGGTCGACCTGGCGCCGCCACGGCGTGCCGCTCGCCAGGCTGCCGGCCGCAAAATCCGGCGCCACGGCCAGCACCAGCTGCTTGAGGCCATAGCTGCGCAACTGCCGAATGGCCGCGTCCAGCTCGGTACGGTAGTCGGCCCGGGTGTACCAGACGTGATCCGCCGAGAGCGACAGCCCCGACAACGGCGCCACGATCTGCACGCCGCGCCGGGCCAGTTCGGGCGAGGCGGCCAGCACCGGTAGCAGGGCGTCGCTGGGACCGAACAGCAATTCAGCCCGCTCGCCGTCGACCAGCGACAGCGCCTGCGCGGTGGCCGCGCGCGGATCCGCGTCGACCTCGCGCACCACATGCACTACGCGCGGCTCGCGCGCGCCGGCGTTGGCCGCGTCGAACATGACCTTGGCCCCCGCCAGGTAGTCGCGCGCGAGGTCGGCCTGGGCGCCGCCGCGGTCCACCAGGTGGCCGATCACCAGCGCACGCCGTGGTGGCGACTGCGCCAGCAGGGAGGCGGGCGCCATCATGGCGCTGCCAAGTGCGGCCAGGACCCGGCGGCGCGGCAGCCGCGCCGGGGTGGCAATCAGGGAAGAAACTTGCATGGGAACCCGCGAGGCCAGGTGCAGAGGAATTGCGTGATTGGGAAGAGCGCCGCGCAGCCTACCCGGCCCAGGTGACACTGGCATGACGCGGGGCATGCCCCCGCCGCGGCGCGCGGCGTGTCAAGGGCCGCGGCTTGACCCCGGTCAACGCAGGCGCGGGCGGCGCGCCCTACGATGAGCCATCGAATCCACGACGAAGGCCGCCCCATGGCTGCAACTGCCCCCGCCCCGTTCTCCAACGCAATGTCCATCCCCATCGCCGCGTCGAGCCCATCCCCTGCCTGCAGCGGCAAATGCGGCGCCGCCTGCACCGGCAAGTCGGCGGCACGGGCCGCGGCGGCGCCGGACCGGCACGCCTTGTCGGACTTTCGCGCGCTGGCGGGCCGCATGGATGTCAACGGCCCGCGCTACACCTCGTATCCGACGGCGGACCGCTTCCACGGCGGCTTCGGCGCGCAGGACTACCGGCAGGCGCTGGCCGATTGCGCCACCAACGCTACCAACGCTACCAACGCCGCCGCGCCGCTCTCGCTGTACGTGCACGTGCCGTTCTGCGAGAACATCTGCTACTACTGCGGCTGCAACAAGATCATCACCAAGGACCACCGCCGCAGCGCCCGTTACGTGGACTACCTGGCACGCGAGATGGCGCTGGTGGCCCAGCAGCTCGGTGCGCGGCGCGAGGTGGTGCAGTCGCACTGGGGCGGCGGCACGCCGACCTTCCTCGATCCCGCCGAGATGCGCCGCGTCATGGACGCGCTGCACCAGCACTTCCGCCTGCTGCCCGAGGGCGAGCACGCCATCGAGATCGACCCGCGCCGCATCGGCGACGCGCAGATGGCGCTGCTGGCGGAGCTCGGCTTCAACCGCATCAGCCTGGGCGTGCAGGATTTCGATGCCGAGGTCCAGCGCGCCATCCACCGCGTGCAATCGCTGGCCGAGACGCAGTCGGTAGTCGACGCCGCGCGCCGGCTTGGTTTCCACTCGGTCAGCATGGACCTGATCTACGGCCTGCCGCACCAGACCACGGCGCGCTTTGCCGCCACGGTCGATCAGGTGCTGGCGATGCGCCCGGACCGGCTCTCGGTGTACAGCTATGCACACCTGCCGCATGTGTTCAAGCCGCAGCGGCGCATCGACGAACGCGCGCTGCCGGCCGCCGCCGAAAAACTCGACATCCTGGTCGGCACCATCGGGCAGCTCACCGCCGCGGGCTACGTCTACATCGGTATGGACCACTTCGCGCTGCCGGACGACGCGCTCGCCGTGGCCCAGCGCGAGGGCCGGCTGCAGCGCAACTTCCAGGGCTATTCCACCCACGCCGGCCATGACCAGCTTGGCTTCGGCGTCTCGTCGATCGGCGCGGTGGCGTGCCGCTACGTGCAGAACGCCCGCACGCTGGATGACTACTACCGTGGCCTCGACGCCGGCGTGCTGCCGGTGATGCGCGGCTTCGCCATGCGCAATGAAGATCACTTGCGGCGCGATGTCATTGGCGCCCTGATGTGCAATGGCGTGCTGGACGTGGCGGCGGTCGAAGCGCGCCACCGCATCGATTTTGCTGCGCATTTCGCGGCAGAGCTTGCGGAACTGGCGCAGCTGGCCGAGGACGGGCTGGTGCGTTGCGAGCCCGGCCGCATCGAGGTGACCCCGCTGGGGCGCTTGCTGGTGCGCCGCCTGGCCATGGTGTTCGACGGTTTCCTGCGTGAGGATGGCCGGCGGATGGAGCCGGTTGCCACCCGGAGCGCTGATGTAGGTACGCCGCTGCCGATGCCAACGCGCTACTCGCGGGTGGTTTAAGTCACCGGAAAACAAAAAGCCCGCGGCATGCCGCGGGCTTTTTTGTTGAGAGTGCTTGGGCTTACTTCGAAGCGTTGGCCATGTAGTCCACTGCGGCCATCACGTCGGCGTCTGGGCCGGCGTAGCCACCCTTCGGCGGCATCACGCCCTTGCCCTTCAGGGCGAAGGCGTGCACGGCGTCCATGCCTTCCTTCAGGCGCGGTGCCCAGGCGGCCTTGTCGCCCAGCTTCGGCGCACCGGCAACACCCGCTGCGTGGCAGGCGGCGCAGACTTGGTCGTAAACCTTCTTGCCCACTTCTGCGGAAGCCGGCGCAGCGGCTGCAGCAGCCGGTGCGGCAGCGGCGGCGGGGGCAGCTGCGGGAGCGGCCGGAGCAGCAGCAGCGGCAGGCGCCGCAGCCGCTTCCGAAGCAGCAGCCGTAGCCGGAGCGGCAGGAGCGGCGGGTTCCGGGAACTTGGCGCCACCGGCGTCGGCCATGTAGACCACGGCGCGGCCGAGTTCGTAATCGCTGTAGTCGTCGGCGGTGGTGCCGGCACGGGCTTGCATGGCGCCCTTGCCGTGCAGCACGGAGTTCAGCAGGCCGGCAAAGCCCTGGCCGATGCGCGGAGCCCAGTCACCGGCGGTGCCGTACTTGGGCGCGCCGGCAGCACCGGTGGCGTGGCAGGCGGCGCAGACTTCCTTATAGACCTGCTCGCCCGTCTTGTAGACGCGCGGTGCGTTCGGGTCCTTCAGTTCGAGCGAGGCGACCGGCTTGATGCGGTCATTGACGGCTTCCGCGGTAGCGGTTGCGCCCGCACCTTCCTTGGCACCGTGTCCGACAAAGTTGACCAGCAGGATGATCACGATGATTGGCACCAGGAAGGCGGCAATCACCACAGCGATCAGCTGCTTGGGGGTCTTGATGGGAGACTCGTGTTCGTCTTGTGCGTTGTGGACGTCGCTCATACTCAACTCTCAATTTTGCAGGAAACCTGTGGCCGCTCGCGATCGGCTGCTTATGTGGCCGCTTGCTCGGTGGCCAATTTCCCCTGGCCAATTGCGCGCATCGGACTATTATCCGGTGCCAACTGCCCCGAAACGGGCCAGCCGGCAGGGCGCGGCACCATCATCCCCGGATCTGATGTGGACGTTGCGCAGCCCCGTTTTTACACAAATAACTCGCGATTATAGCCTCAAAGACCTACCGCATGGAGGCAAAAGCGGCTTGCAAGAGACGTCATCAGGCCGCACTTTTCAGCCTGCCGTGGACGTCTCCCGCCAAACACGGTATCCTATCGGACTTTCCGGCAGCGGCACTCGCGCGCTGCCCGTGTTGTACCTCGTCATACCCTGTGCGCCCGTAGCTCAATGGATAGAGTACTGCCCTCCGAAGGCAGGGGTTGCTGGTTCGATCCCAGCCGGGCGCACCATTCTTTGTTCTTCCCTTCCTTCTTTCGTGCCGCCTCTTCAGCGAGGATATTGAACGCAACTGCGTCGTCTATTCCTGCTTCGTGGGCGAGGCGCAAGGCGTCGTCATAGTCGGGTAGGCGTTCGCCGCGGGCATAGCGGTTTAGTGTGTTTTGACGCATGCCTAAGTCCTTCGCAGCTTGGTTCACGCTGCGTCCGTGCAGTGCCCTCTCAATCAATTCTTTGTAGCTCATAGCTAACTCCTATTTGCCGAGTTATCCCGAGTGGTTTAGTCTCCGCCTGAGCTAAACCGTTCGGGATTACACCCTTTGGGCTTAATCCGATCGGGATCATAACGGGTAAACCGGGCAGGGGGGTTAACAAATGGCCGCAAACGCGCGCAGGGGCGTTGCAAAACCGAGGGCAGGGGTGGACCCCTTCCAGAGCGCTCAGGCGCCCCAATGGCTCGTAGACGTGCGTGCGCAGCGCCAGGCTGATGGCTTTCGCCAGCACAAGGACGGTCTGTCCGACCTGGTTGCCAGGGTCTACGAGAAGAGCGCCGGCCAGCGCGGCCATGTCCGCATCGAGATCGAGATTTGCCAACAGGGGCTGTTCTGATGCAGCCCCTGACTCTCACCCAGATCATCGACTTTGCCGGCTCCATGCTGGCCGCTTCCACTTGCGCTGCCCTTGTTGGCGGGATGCTCGGTGGCTTCGTCTATTCCCTCTGCTTCAAGGTCCTCGATCACCTTGGCGACCGCCTGGCAGAGCGCACCAATCGCAAGCTTGAAGAAGAGGTGCTGCAGCTGCGCGCTCAGTGCTGGCGTCTTCGCGTTCGCAACAGCAAGGGTGGTGCCTGATGAGCTACCAGACCGCCGAAGAGTGTCGGGACTATTACGACGACTTGATGGCGGCCAAGCAGCACGTGGTGGACGAGTGCGAGTCAGCGATGCGCTCTCTTAACGTCGCCTACGACTACCTGGAAGAAATCATCGGCGGGCGTGATAGCGGCGATTACCTGCCGTCCGCTTCGTCTTTGTCTGTCGATCTGGTCGAGCGCCAGGCGCTGATTTGGGATCGGATTGGCGAGCGCGAAGAAATGAAGATCCGGGCCGAGATCTCCATCGAGAACCTCGAAGACGAGCGGGATTCCGAGGTCGAGTCGTTGGAGTTGCTTGAGCAACAACGTGAAGAAGCCGAAGAGGCGCTGGACGATATTGAGGATACGGAATGAAGCTGCGCCCATCTGCCAAGCCGGTTGCCAAGCTGGTTGACCCTTCCCGTCAAGCCCGCAAGACGGGCGGCGCTCGCGCAGGGGACGGAGCGTCAGCGACGGCACCGGCGCGCAGCGCCGCTTCCCCCCGTCCGGTAATACGGGGGGAAAGTGGTCAACGCGAGGCACAGACCATCGTGGACTGGCTGTCTTTTACCTTCCTGCCTGATGGCAGCATCGGCGACGCCCTGGAGCAACTGCGCAAGTACTTCCATCTGTGGTTCGCCATCTCGGTGACGTTGATGCCGAGCAAGAAGAGGGCAGGGCTGCGCGGATACGAGGCGAGCACCGATGTGCTGGCGTGGGTCAACGGCGAAACGATGCGCTTGGCGACGATCGGCTGCGGTGGCGACAACGTGGGCGGCACGATGATGGTCGACATGTCTGGGCAGGGCTGCGTGGTCGTGGCCGACTGGGACGCGGTCTATGCCACGGTGCAGGACCTGGACGCGAACATCACCAGGTGCGATCTGGCGCGGGACTTCTGCGAGGGGCAGGTCAGCGTTGACCAGGTCGAGCAGATGTACTTTGCGGGCGAGTTCAATGCCGGGGGCCGCATCCCCAAGTACAAGAAGATCGAGAGCGGCATTGCCGGCTGTGGCGCCATCGGTGGCCGCACCCTGGAGATCGGCAAGCGGGTCAACGGCAAGATGCTGCGGGCTTACGAGAAGGGCCGCCAGCTGGGCAAGCAGGACAGCGAGTGGCTGCGTATCGAGATCGAGTTTCGCAATAAGGATCGCGTTGTAGACCACCGCATTTTGATTGAACGTGACCGCTATTTCGTGGGCGCATACAAGGCGCTCGAGCAGCTGGTGGAGGCTGATCCGCTCAAGTGCGCGACCGACCAGAAAGAAGCCATCCAGCTGCAGGACGAGATTGTTATCGAACGCAAGCTCGACCACCTGCAGGTGCAATTCGGAAAGCTCGTTGACTACCGGATGCATACCACCGAAGAAAACGCTGCCGCTTTTGTGATCCGAATCCGCCGTCCTGGCGTACCGGCGCAATTGCACAAATCTGCTCTGGCACGGCACGTGTACGGCGCGCACGATCCTGCGCCGACTGTCGGGAGTTAATTATGGAAATGCTCGCACGCGTCACCATCCGCGGCGCTAAGTTTTGGGTCGGCAACATGGACGGCAAGCAGCTGGACACCGGGACGATCTATACCGATGTTGAGCTTCGTGGGCAGGACGCGAAGGGCGTCTGCACGCAAGCGCTGAAGTGCGAAAGCTCGGAGGTGGTGAAGACCATCATCAACAACCCGTTTCCGTTCCTGGCAGAGGTCACGATGATCGAGACAAGCAACGGTAAGGATGGCGGTGACGTGAAGATCATCACCGGCATCAAGCCGCTGCAGCGTGTGGTCGAGGGCAAGGACAAGGTTGCGGCGTAATGGCTCTCTGCGTCCAGAACGTCAGCGGCCAGCTGCAGCCCACTGCAGACGATGCCAGCAGCTGCACCGGCTACCTGCTGGTCACGCGCGACGAATGGGCGCTGTCTCATCTGCTCCCGCCGCTTAGTGTCAGCGACGGGGCGGTAATTGGCAGTTCGATCCTGCTTGCGTGGGGCACTGCTTTTGCGATCCGGGCTGCGGCTCGGGTCTTTTCCAATCGTGTTGAGGAGTCGTGATATGAACAAGATTTTCAAGGCTGTGCGAGCTGCTGCCGCTCGTGTCGAAACCAAGGTGGCAGTGGCCAGCGGTGTGGCGGTCGTGGGTACGAGCAAGGCGATGGCTGCGGGTACGCCGATCGACCTGAGCGCCGTCACCGATGCGATCGCTACCGGCGTGGTTGCGATCGGCACCATCGGCGTGGCTGTCCTGGGGGTGCGCGCTGCTGTGGCCACCTACACCTGGGTGCGCCAAGCCATCAAGTGAGCGGGCGAGGGGTCAGTTGCTGAATCTGCGGGGGCTACGGCCCTCGCTTTCCGTTTACGGGAGGTCGTATGGAAGGGTACTTCGTGATGGTGGCGCTGTTGGGGGCGGGATGGATTCTTTTCTCTTGAGGGTGTCTGCATATGCTCTGGCTCTATCGCTTCTTGGCGGCTGTGCTGCCCTGGACAAATCGCCGCCTGGCTCGTGCGAGCGTCCTTACCTTGGCTCTATGTGCCTTTGGCCTGATGTGGGCTTCTGAGGCGGGCGCAGCAACCTATCCGCCAGAAGCGTATGTAAAGGAGAGCGGTAGTGTGTGGTTCCCCACGCCAATCGCGGCGTGTCAGGACTGGATCGCGTCCACGGGAGGTGGTACGGCGTCGCTAGGTGAGAATAGTTCGGGTACGTGGTGTGCACGCAATGGCAACATGGTCGGTTGGCTGTTGGGGCGGTGCGCTGTTACTGGCGGCGTCGTGTATTTCAACAGCACGAATCTTGCGACGCCGTGTGCTAATCCTCCTGCTCCTCCTCCTCCGGATTGTTCGGGCGCATCGCTGCTGAACAAGTATCGCGGCTCCGGTGTTCAGGGTCCGGCGGCTGGGGGCGTGGCACCTGACCTCATTTGTGTCCAGGGATGCGGCTACACGACGGGGTCTTTCACTACGGTGATTAATGGCACCTATAACACGCGTCTCGGCAAGGCGACCGGGCGGGCGTGTACGACTGGGGCGAACTACGATGTGATCGACTCGGTCATGTACGACGAGACCCAGGACAAGCCGCCGTCGCTGCAATCGTGCGCTGACCAGGGCAAGGTGTATGGCACCTTTAACGGTGTGGGGATGTGCGCGACTGCGGGGTCTATTCCTGGTTCGACGGTGACGATGAACGACACGAAGACCTCGATGCACACTGACGCCAGTGGTGTTGCTGCTGCACCGCAGACCGAAACGGTGTCGTATAGCGTGGGCAATGTGAATGGGCAAGCGATGGTGACGGCCACGGTAACGCATGCTGATGGTTCGAAAGACCAGGTCACGCAGACGCAAGATGGATTCTGCAAGGACAATCCGAGCTCGTCGCCTTGTACGGGTGGTGGTGGCGGCGGCGGTGGTGGCGGCAACACCAATAAGGGTACGGCTGCCGGTGGCGATGACTGCACGACTCCGCCCGCGTGTACTGGCGACGCCATCGCTTGCATGATGATCAAGCAGCAGTACAAGACGCGCTGCGAGCTGCAGAAGGACGATGGGCCGAACGGTGCGGTTGCGCTTGGCCAGAAGCTGGCGAACGGTCAGGACCCGCAGGCGTCGACGTTGCCCAGCCCGTCAAATGCCACGCAGGTCGATTTGTCGGCCCGACTGTCGAACGTCGATGACATGGGCATCGCGGCACAGTGCCTGCCGGATCTGCATATCCCGCTCGGCGCTCTGCCAGGGTCCAACGGCTCCATGCTCAACATTAGCACCGGCCCGTTGTGTGATTTCGGCAAGCTGTTCGGTGTGCTCAATATGCTCGGCACGCTCGCGCTGTGTGCCTACATGCTCCGGGGGTCCTTCTAATGCCATTCGTCACTATTCTCGCCAGCGCTCTGATCGGGCTGCTGGCCCAAGCGGCCACTGCGTTGGTTGGTCGCGTGCTGTTGGCTCTGGGGATCGGGTTCGTGAGCTTTGTCGGTGTCGATGCGCTGATGGCGGGCTTCAAGACGCTGTTCCTGTCCTATGTCGGCCAGGCCGGCGCGCTGCCCTGGAACATTGTCGGCATCCTGGGCGTGCTCAAGGTCGGCACCTGTTTCAACATGATTCTGACCACGCTTGCGATCCGCGCCTCGCTGGCCGGGCTGAGTGGTGGCTCGGTGCGCAAGATGATTCAGAAGTAAGGGGGAGGGGACATGCTCACACTCATCACTGGTCAGCCGGGCAATGGCAAGACCTTGTTCACGCTGGCCAACGTCGAAGAGAAGCGCAAGCTGGAGAACCGGCCGGTGTTCTACCACGGCATCGCTGATCTCACGCTGCCGTGGCAGAAGCTTGACGATCCGACCAAGTGGCACGAATGCCCGGAGAAATCCATCGTAGTGATCGACGAGGTGCAGCAGGTCATGCCGCCGCGGCCGTCGAGTCAGAAGCCTCCCCTGCATGTGGCCTTGCTCGAGACGCACCGGCACCGCGGCTTCGATCTGTTTTTCATGACACAGGACCCGAGCTTGGTGGACAACCACATCAAGAAGCTCGCGGGCGAGTACATCCACCTGATCCGTCAATGGGGCCGCGAGAAGGCAGACGTATTCAAGATGCAGAAGGTGCAGGACCCGACCAACGCGAATTTGAAGCGCGCTCTGCGGACCACGTTTGCGTATCCCAAGGAGGTCTACACCTGGTACAAGTCGGCGGATGCCCACACGCATAAAAAGAAGATCCCGCTCAAATACTGGCTGATGTTCATTTTCCCGGTGGTGGCGCTGATTTCCGGCGTTATCGGCATGCGCGTGCTGTGGAAGATCGGGCATCCCGCAGCTGCAGAGCCTGCCAAGATCGAAGCCAGCGCCACCAAGGGGCCGCAAACGGGCGTTACGGCCTCGCAGTCGGTTCAGCAGGGGCCAATGACCACCGCGCAGTATTTGGCGTCCTACACACCGCGTATTGCGGGCCTGGACTACACCGCGCCGGTGTACGACCAGTTGACGCAGCCGAAGCGGGTTCCGATTCCTGCGGCTTGTGTCACGGTTAAGGGCCAGTGCCGTTGCTACAGCCAGCAGGGCACGCGGCTCCAGCTCGACAAGCACCAGTGCGCGGACGTGGTGGCCAATGGCTTTTTCATGGCGTTTGACGCTGACCAGGTGCCGGTACCGAAGGATCCACCGCAGCCTCAGTCGCAAACGGTGGTGCAGGTGGGGTCGATGTTGGGCGACTCGCAGCGGCGGCTGGATCCGATTGACCTGGCGGTGTTTGATGAGCCCGAATCCCCGCGGCGCCGGGTGAAACGCTAATTTCCGTTACGGGAAAAGTGTAACGGATATTGAATATCCGTTACTAGTAACGTAAAATAAAGTCTCAGTCAGGGAGATGAATATGCGTGACGTAACGGATAATCGTACTGCGGAGTTGCTGGCGGGTGTTCGACCTGGTCGTGGCCGTCCCCGCAAGGAAAATGCCCTGAGCAACGCGGAGCGTCAGGCAGCGTATCGTGCCAGGCGTAAGGCTTCCGTTACGGTAACGGAAAATGCCGGCGTGTTCCGTGGCGAGGTCATGCACCAGGACGTCGGTGGCCTGGAGGATGCGATGGCTGAGCTGCGGGCCGAGCTCGACGCGACCAAGGCCGAGCTGGCCGAAGCGCACGAGACCATCGATGAGTTGACAGGCTACGTGAATGCACGCGACCGGGAGAACGATCACCTGGTCGAAGTTCACGACGATCTCGTGAGAAGCCGCGTGGAATTGGCTTTGGCACACAAGCGTATCGAGCTGGCCGAGGACGAGCGCAACAAGGCATTTGCTGCCGTGGACAAGCTCCAGGACGAGCTGGCCGCGGCGAAGAAGGGTGTCGCAAAATCCGTAACGCGTAACGGAAATCCGGTGGACTTCGATTTCATGATTGACCTGGTGAATCGTGTGCGGAAGGCCCGGAGCTGGAAGGTACGTCACGCCATTGCAGATCTGCCCGGCTGGGAGGATTTCGCGTCGGATTGGCGGACTACTAGCGCTATGCGTAAGGCCTTGTGGAACGCGATGACCGGGGACGCTATGTTGTAACGCGCAAGGCGTAACGAAAAAGGGCGTCTAGCGTTAGGAGTGTCTGGGGGCTGGGCCAGGGTGGGGAGCGCGACTGGCCTTGATCTGTGCAGCGGGCTTGTCCGGCCCGGAGGGCACTCCCCAGGCCGAGTAGCGGGCTGTGCGATGCCGCATCCTGCGAAGCTGCCGCGCCTGATCCTCCCCCCTCCGTTTTGCAAGCTGCTTTTCTCCCGCCGAGCTGGTGCACCAGGTGCGTTGCTCTGAGAGCCAGGGCGTTCTTGCGGGCCTATTGTTTCAGCGGGTGCAGCGCGTTGTTCCTCCGAATCTCCCTTTCCAGTTGCTCCATCTCGGCTTGCGTGTCTTTACGGCGTGCCAGATTTTCTCGTCCCCAGGCTTCGAGCCTTTTCCTTTCGGCCGCTTCTCGTTGCTGTGGCGTCAGGATCGGCTTGATCCCGAAGTTCTCGCCATGCTCTTGGCCGGTGATGTCGGTGTAGCCAGCTGGACAAACGTCATTTAGGTACACGATCTTCGTGCCGCTTCTGCATTTGGTGGTACCGCAGGCAGATCCCGATGCGATCAGCAGAGCCAGGATGATGGTGAGCTTCATGTGATCCTCCCTTTTGGTCGCATTCTAGTGGGTTCTGTTTGGCTACAATCCGCTGAAAAACAGAAGGGCGCTGGGTCAATGATTTTTGAAGAGGCGGTTGGTATTTACCTGGCGGGCTCGAGTCATCGCAGCAAGCAGCGTGACCATTATTCCTTGCAGCGTTTGCTACCCCACTTCGGGGGTAGGCTGGTCACTGAGCTCCGGCGTGCTGACGTGCGCTCCTACATTGCGCTTAGGCAGGCAGAGGGTGTGAAGGGCTCGACCATTGGCCGGGAGCTGCGCTTCTTCTCAGCTGCTCTCAATTTTGTGCGTCTGGAACATGACAGGCCGGACATCGGCAATCCAGTCCAGCGTCTAGGGTTGGAGGTTTCCGAAGGCCGTGTGAGGTGGATTACGCAGGATCAGGCGAGCCGTTTGGTGGAGGCGTCGGAGATGTATGCGCGGCGGCCGCACTTGGCTTGCTTTATTCGGCTGGCCTTAAATACGGGGGCGCGGAAGAGCGAGTTATTGAAGTTGACCTGGTCGCGTGTGGATCGAGAGCGCCGGTTTTTCCTACTGGAGTCAGAGCACACGAAGTCCGCAAAGCGTCGGACCGTACCGTTGAATGATGCGGCGCTGGATGCGCTGTCTGTGCTTCGGGGATGGGGGCGGCTGAATGCGCCTGGTAATCCTTGGGTGTTCGGCCACGGCGGTGGGCGGCGGATTACGACGTTTCAGACTGGCTTTGAGGGGGCTTGCGAGAGGGCCGGGATCGATGACTATCGCATTCACGACATGCGGCACACTTGTGCGAGCTGGCTGGTCATGGCCGGTGTGCCGCTGATGGTGGTTAAAGACCTGCTAGGGCACTCGTCGGTGACAGTGACGGAACGTTACGCGCACCTTGCGCCAGACCAGATACAAAGCGCTGTGCAGCGTTTGCTACCGTTCTGAGGCGGCGGCCTAGAGTACTGCCCTCCGAAGGCAGGGGTTGCTGGTTCGATCCCAGCCGGGCGCACCAAAATTCCCAGTTGAATCAGTTACCGCTCAGCAGCAGTCAGATACCGCTCAGTCAGGCTCGATGTCCGCGTTGGCGTCATTCAGGACGTAGCCGCCGTCATTGATGTCGAAGACGTCACTTGGCAGCGGCCCGATGGCAATGGCGGTCGTACGCCAAATCACATGGCCTTGCGCAACGGCAGGCAAAACGCTCGCTCCAGCACACGGCGTTGCCGCCTCGCCAGCCTCCAGCACGTACCAGTTGCACCTATCGATCGATCCGCGTGTGGATCTTCCGCTGATGGTCCAGTACCGACATCGACCATCCGGCAGAGCCCGCGGGCCGGGTGATGAAGCTGTCCACGTCCTGGTCGGAGCGCCGGCGCAGGCGCAGCAGGCCTTCACGCCAGACTTCCAGCCGGTGTCGCTGCCGGCGCTGGCGTAGCTGACCTGGAAATGAAGAACACTGGGTTCTCCCCGGATATCGAACACCTGATCAAACTGCCGAAGATGCGCCCTCAGATGCGGCGGCTACCCACGTTTCGCTGCTCCCTGCTCGTGCTGTCGGGACACCAAGCGCGGTTCGCGACCGGCGTGCAGAACCAGATCACGAACAGGTCGGACTTCTTCCTCGGCTGGTTCGAACGTCACCTATGCGCACGTTGTGCCGTTGATACAGCCCAAACGCGCCTCGGCACATTCCGGGTAGCGGCGGGACCGCTGCGGGTGGTTTCCGGCGGCGCGGGCGGTGTGGCGCAAGGCGCATTTCGGAATTGCGCCGGGCGGCCTGTCGAGCACGTGGCTTGCGCGAATGTGCCATGACCGGCTCGTAGCCACGCCCGGGCGCTTTACGGCTGCCTGGCGGGAGGGACTGTCAATCAGCAAACAGAAGCGCTTTTCACCCTTAATTGCGCCTTTTCGCCCGGTCGGCCCAATGCGTAAATAGCCCGCATCAAACGCCTCGGGAAGCCATTCCATGTGCAATATCGCAGACAAAGCGCGCCGCGAACGGGCCTGCCGGGCACTTGCTCATTCGCGGCTGCCGGGCGCGTTGGCAAGGCGCCTGGCGATGGCGCTGGCGGGCGCGGCAGCGCTGATCGTGATGGCAGGTTGCGCCCAACTGCCTGCCTTCACGGCGGCGCAAGCACCGGCGCCGGAGAGCGCGATTGCGAGTTTTGTGATCCCGCCGGACGCGCTTGGCGCGCGCGATGCGCAACTCGCGGGCGTGCTCGCCAAGGCGGGGGCGCTGGCGGCCCGGCAGAAGCAGCCGGCCACCATCGTCGTCACCGCGCTTGGCCAGGATCTGCCCTACCTCAACCAGGCGATCTGGAAAGGCGTGCCGGCACAGCGAAGCGCCGCGGTCCACCTCGAGAACCTGACGGCCGGCGCAAGCCAGCCGTACAGCGTCACCATCAAGACGGCGCAATCGCAATAACGCAATAAGGAGCCGCAGCCGATGCACCGCCTCACCCTGTTTGCAGCCAGCCTGTCGCTGGCCATGCCGGCGCTTGCCACCGAGCCTGGCGCCGATGCCCGTCCTGTCTTGTCTGCACCCGCAGCCGCAGCCGCGCCTGCGGCGGACAAGGTCTACCCACCCCTGCCTTCGCTGGCCATGTTGCCGCCCGCGAGCGGCAATGACGAGCTCAGCGCGCCGCACGTGGGGCACACCGCCAGGGCCAGGATGAAAGCGCCGCCCGCGCAGGAACGCAAGAGCCTCGCGCCCGTAGTGCGGCTGGTGGTCTCCGACGCCTCGCGTGCGTACCTGGACAAGATCGCACATCAGCTTGACCAGGCCCTGCAGCAATCGTCCCCGCCCGGCCCGGTGGACGATCGTCGCCAGCGCCTGGCAAGCGAGGGCGTCAATCGTGTCCGCTAACGCGCAGAGGAAGCCAGCCGGCACGCGACCGCGCAGCGGGCATGCCGGCACGCTGGCCGGCTGCGTGCTGGCGTTGTCGCTGTTGCTGTTTCATGGCGCCGCCCGCGCGCAGGATTGCTTCGAGGAGGCGGGCACCTACCAGGGCGTCAATCCTTCGGTGTTGCGCGCCATCGCGTGGTTCGAATCGAAGGGGGATCCCGCCGCGGTGAACCGCAATGCGAACGGGTCGATCGACGTTGGGCAATTGCAGATCAACTCGGTGCATTTCAGCGACCTGGCACGCCAGGGCGTGCCGAGCCGCGCGCTGACCGATTCATGCGTCAACGTCTATGTCGCCGCCTGGCTGCTAAAGCAAAAGATGGTGAAGCATGGCAACACCTGGCGCGCCATCGGCGCCTACCACTCCGAATCGCCGAGCCAGCGCGACGCTTACGCGCGCAGCATCCAGCGAATCCTGGTGGCCTGGGGCGAGCTGCCGTCGGCCCGCTAGCACACGGCTAGCGTATGGGAGCAGGCCGCACCGGCCCTTGCTATCATGCGACCCATGCTGCCCGACATCACCATCCCCCACACCGAATACGAGATCACCGCGATCCGCGCGCAAGGCGCCGGCGGGCAGAACATCAACAAGGTGTCCAACGCCGTGCACCTGCGCTTCGACGTCCGTGCCTCCTCGCTGGAGGAAGGGCACAAGGCGCGGCTGTTGCAACTGCATGACCACCGCATCACGCGCGATGGCGTGGTGGTGATCAAGGCGCAGCAGCACCGCAGCCTGGAGATGAATCGGGAAGAGGCGGTGCAGCGCCTGCACGACCTGGTGCGCAGCGTGGCCACGCCGCCGCGCACGCGCCGTCCCACGCGGCCCACCTTCGGCTCGAAGATGCGGCGCCTCGAAGGCAAGAGCCAGCGCAGCCAGGTCAAGGCGCAGCGCGGCAAGGTGGTGGACTAAGGGCGACGCTTCAGTGCCGACATCGGTGTCCTGCACCGGCGCCGGCACTCAGGCGGCCAGGGGCAGGCGCACCGTCAGCGTGACGCCGCGCCCGCCGATGCCCGCGCTCAGGCTCACCTGGCCTTGCGCCGTCAGCACGATCTCCTTGACGATGGCAAGCCCCAGGCCGCTGCCTTCCTGGTTCGGCAGCGCGTTGCGATAGAAACGATCGAATACCTTGGGCCGCGCTTCGGCGGGAATGCCGGGGCCGTTGTCGCTCACCGCGAGGACGGCGCATTTCGCCTCGAGCGTCAGGGCCACGGTGACCTGGCCTTGCGCCGGCGTGTAGCGGATCGCGTTGTCGACCAGGTTGGATACCACGGCGGCCATCATCCATTCGTTGACGCCCACCCGCGCACTGCCGACCGCCAGCTCGGCGCCCAGGTCGATGCCCTTGCGCTGCGCCAGCACCACCATGTCTTCCAGCACGGCGGTCACCAGCGGCACCAGGTCCGCGCCTTGTTGCGCGGCACCGGCACTGCGCGCGGCTTCGGCCTGCGACAGCAACAGCAGCTTGTTGGCCAGGTTGGTCATGGCTTGCGTGCTGGTCTCCATCGAGCCGAGGATCTCGCGCAGCCTCGCCTCATCGTCCACCCGCGCGGCAAACTCCAGCTGCGCCCCCAGCACCGCGAGCGGGGTGCGGATCTGGTGCGCGGCATCGGCGATAAAGCGCTTTTGCTGGCGCACATATTCGTTCAGGCGCTGGATGCACTGGTTGATCGCCTCGACAATGGGCCGCAATTCCTGCGGCAGGTCGATTGCGCTCACCGGTACCAGATCCATCGGGTCGCGTCCCGCCACTTCGTCTTTCACGCGCAGCAGCGGGCTCAGTTCCACCGTGAGCCCGATCATCACCAGCCCCACTGCCAGCAGCAGCATCACCACCTCGCGCAGCAGCGCCGGCATGCGCAGGCTGCGGACCAGCTCGTGGTTGCCGATCAGCGTCTGCCCCACGGTGACGGTGACCTTGCGGGCCTCTCCGGAGTCGAACATCGTGCGGGTGGCTTGCACTACCCGCACCGGCTGAGACTGAAACTGCGAAGAGTAGAACACGGGGCTGGAGGCGCCCGCCATCGGCGGTTGCTCGAACCGCGGATTACCGGCCAGGATCCGGCCGCGATCGTCGACCACATTGTAGAAAACGTGGTCGCCATAGGGCGAGTCAAACAGAGACAGCGCCGACGGCGGCACCTGCACCGTGATGCGCCCGTCCGCCCACGCGATATGGCCCGCGATGACATCGGCCGAAGCCTGCAGCGCGCGGTCTTGCACACGGTTTGCGGTATCCGCCGCACTCAGGTAGGCGGCGTAGCTGCTGATGCCGACAAAGGCCGCCAGCGGCACCAGCAGCCATAGCAGCAACCGTACGCGCAGGCTGTGGATCATTGCTTTTGCTGCAGCAGGTAGCCCAGGCCGCGCAGCGTCATGATGGTGGCCTGGCAGCCCTCGAGTTTCTTGCGGATGCGGTGGATATAGATCTCGATGGCGTCCTCGCTGGCCTCCTCGTCGAGCGAGTACACGCCCGACATGAGGCTTGCCTTGGACACAGTCTTGCCCAGCCGCATCATCAGGATTTCCAGTGCGGTGTGCTCTTTCAGCCGCAACGAAAGCAGCTCCCCCGCGACGTAGAACTGCCGCGTGTCGGTGTTGTAGGTGAGGTCGCCGCAGGCCAGTTCGGCTTGCTTCTCTCCGGTCTGCCGCCGCGCCAGGGCTTTGATGCGCGCGACCAGTTCCCGCACTTCGAAAGGCTTGACGAGGTAGTCGTCGGCGCCCAGGCCGAGGCACTCCACCTTCTCGTCGACCGATGCGCTTGCGGTCACCACCAGCACCGGGACGTTGTTGCGGCGCGAGCGCAGCCGGCGCAACACGCTCTTGCCGGCCAGCCGCGGGATCTGCAGGTCGAGCAGCACCACGTCATAGCTCTGCGTCTGCAGCAACTGATCGGCGTACTCGCCGTCCAGCGCGGTATCGACCATGAAGCGCTCTTCCTTCAGCAGCCTCGCCAGCCAGTGGATGAGCGAAGCGTTGTCTTCGATCAGCAATACCTTCATGAACCGCTCTGGTGAGGACCTACTGTTACCGGGGTCTCCTTTTACCACTGCCCGCCCCGCCGCAGGACACCGCACCGTATCGGGATATTCCCTGAGATGCGGCGAAAGCTGCGTGAAGGTTTGCGCTGCCTAGAATGATTCGAACCCCGCGCTATGGCCTCGGCGAGCGCGGAGGCGTCCCATCACCAGAGCCCAATAATGGCCCGGCCACCAAGACCTGGCGCCAGCAAAACAAGGGAGACAAAGATGAATGCATACAGGAAGGGCGCGCTCGCAGTTGCCTTTGCAGCACTTGCGGTCGCGCACACGGCGCAGGCGGCCGATGGCAAGCTTTCGATCATGGTGGGCGGCGCGACCAAGATCATCTACCTGCCGGCCAGGCTGACCGAGCAGCTGGGCTACTTCAAGGAAGAGGGGCTGGACGTCGAGATCCTCTCGCAACCGGCCGGGGTCGACGCCGAAAACGAACTGCTGGCCGGCGCGGTGCAGGGCGTGGTGGGCTTCTACGATCACACCATTGACCTGCAAAGCAAGGGCAAGGAAGTGGAGGCCGTGGTGGTGTTCGGCAAGGTGCCGGGCGAGGTGGAGATGGTGGCCACGCGCGCGGCCGGCCAGATCAAGAGCATGGCCGACGTGAAAGGCAAGACGCTTGGTGTGACCGGCCTGGGCTCGTCGACCAACTTCCTGACGCAGTACCTGGCCTTCAAGGCGGGCGTGGCGCCCAGCCAGTACACGGTACTGCCGGTCGGTGCCGACAACAGTTTCATGGCGGCGATACGCCAGAGCCGCATCGATGCCGGCATGACCACCGAGCCCACCATCTCGCAATTGCTCAAGACCGGCGAGGCGCAGGTGCTGGTCGACATGCGCACGGCCGAGGGCACCACCCAGGCGCTGGGCGGGCTCTACCCGGCCTCCAGCCTCTATATGCAGCGCGCCTGGGTGGAGGGGCACAAGGAGCAGGTGCAGAAGCTGGCGCGTGCCTTCGTCAAGACCATGCGCTTTATCAAGACCCACAGCGCCGAGGAGATCGCGCAGAAGATGCCCAAGGACTACTACGGCAGTAACCGCGAGCTCTACGTCAAGGCCCTGGGCGCCTCGCTGCCCATGTTCACGGACGACGGCAGGATGCCCGCCGGCGGCCCAGAAACGGTGCTCAAGGTGCTCGCCTCGTTCGATCCGACTGTCAAGGGCAAGCACATCGAACTGGGCCGCACGTTTACCAACGAGTTCGTCGACCGCGCCGCCAAGTAAGGCGCCAGGCGAACAACCGGTCCGCGCCGCCGGCGCGCGCGGACTGCAAGGAACCCTCATGACCAATACCGTACCGCAAGACGTGCCGGCCATCGAATTCGAGCGTGTCTCCTGCCGCTTTATCGCGCCCGATGGCACTGCCACCGTGGCCCTGCGCGACTTCTCCATGCGCGTGGGCAAGGGCGAGTTCGTCGCCATCGTCGGACCGACGGGATGCGGCAAATCGACCACGCTGAGCCTGATCACCGGCTTGCTCAAGCCGAGCACCGGCGAGGTGCGGCTGATGGGCAACCGCGTGACCGGCATCGATCCTCGCATCGGCTTCGTGTTCCAGGCCGACGCGGTCTTCCCGTGGCGCTCGGTGCTGCACAACGTGGCGGCGGGGCCGCTGTTCCGCGGCGCCGGCCGCGACCAGGCCTATGGCCTTGCCGAACAATGGGTGCGCAAGGTCGGGCTGGCCAAGTTCAGCAACCACTACCCGCATCAGTTGTCGGGCGGCATGCGCAAGCGCGTGGCGCTGGCGCAGACCTTCATCAACAACCCGCAGATCCTGCTGATGGACGAGCCATTCAGCGCGCTGGACATGCAGACCCGCACGCTGATGCAGGACGAGTTGCTGCAGCTCTGGTCGCAGAACGCCGGCTCGGTGGTGTTCGTCACGCACGACCTGGAAGAAGCCATCGCCATGGCCGACCGGGTCTTCGTGCTGACCGCGCGTCCGGCCACCCTCAAGCGTGTTTACGAGATCGACCTGCCGCGCCCGCGCGTGACTTCGGAGATCCGCTACGAAAAGCACTTTGTCGAACTGTCGCGCGAAATCTGGGCCGATCTGCGCGAGGAAGTCCACATCGACTGATGCGGCACCGCCAACCGTAGCCAATGCCAATGCCAATACCAATGAATATGGAAGCAAACACGGCCCTTGCCGACGAACTCGACACCTTTGAACGGGAAGCGCGGCTAGCCATGCGCCGGCGCCGCCAACTGATCATCACCCTGCGCATCGCCTTGCTGGTGGTGGCGCTGGGCGGCTGGGAGCTGGCGGGCCGGCTGCACTGGATCGACCCGTTCTTCTTCTCCATGCCCTCGCTGATTGCAGAGCAGATCTACGACTGGTTCGTCAACGGTACCTCGCAGGGCCCGCTGCTGGAGCAGGTGGCGGTCACGCTTGAAGAGACCGGGCTGGGCTTCCTGATCGGCTCGGTCGCCGGCGTGATCTGCGGCATCGTGCTCGGGCGCAACAAGCTGCTGGCCGATGTGTTCAGCATCTACATCCAGATTGCCAACTCCATCCCGCGCGTGGTGCTGGGCTCGATCTTCGTGATCGCGCTGGGCCTGGGCATGGCCTCCAAGGTGGCGCTGGCGGTGGTGATGGTGTTCTTCGTGGTGTTCGGCAATGCCTTCCAGGGCGTGCGCGAGGCCGACCGCTACCTGATCGCCAATGCGCAGATCCTCGGCGCCTCCAAACGGCAACTGACTTTTGCCGTGGTGGTGCCGTCGGCATTGAGCTGGATCCTGGCCAGCCTGCACGTCAGCTTTGGCTTCGCGCTGGTCGGTGCCGTGGTGGGCGAGTTCCTGGGCTCCAAGCAGGGCATTGGCCTGCTGATTGCCACCGCGCAGGGCGCCTTCAATGCCAGCGGCGTGTTCGCCGCCATGATCGTGCTGGCCGTGGTAGCGCTCGCCGCGGATTTCCTGCTGACCACGCTGGAAAACCGCCTGCTCAAATGGAAGCCGGGCAACCTGGCCTGAGCTTTGTTTCGCGGCGCGCCGCAATAGCGCTACGCACGCGCCGGGACGCTATCTCCCTTGCCCACGCCGACTCTCCGTCGGCGCGGGCCTTTTTGCTTGGTTCGCCGGACTTCCTGCGAGCGCCCGCCCTCTCCCCCGGCCCCACAAGTGGGAGAGGGGAGCAGACCAGTGGCAAAGAACGAAGCCGACGGATGGGCCAACACCGCCCGCCATGACGACGGCCGTCGCTCCCTCTCCCCTCAGGGGCAGAGGGTTGGGGACCGGTGGCATTGAACGGAGCCGACGGATGGGCCAACACCACACGCCATGACGACGGCTGTCGCTCCCTCTCCCCTCAGGGGGAGGGGGCTGGGGAGAGGGGTGGCTTAGCTAGGGGCCACTTGAAGCGAAGCCCGTGGTGTTTTCCAGCACGCGGGCATAACCAACAAGTGGGCGACGGCAGCAAACCTGAAGCACGGAACGAAGCCGCCAGAACGAAAAAAACCCGGCTTGTGGCCGGGACAAGGAAAGTTCGGAGCCAGGCCCGCGCCGCGAGGCACGGGACCGATGCAAATGGGATCAGAAGCGCGTGCGCATACCCACGGCGAACTCGCTCTGGTGCGCGAAGCCGTTCGACTGCGCGGCGTGATAGCCGTGCTGCAGGAACATGTAGTCGGCTGCCAGGTAGACCTCGGTGCGCTTCGAGAAGTGGTAGAAGATCGAGCCGTACACCGTGTTCTTGCGGCCGCTGTCGGTTGCGGTCGAACTAGCGGTGTTGCCGTAAGCGTTGATCGTGAAGCCATCGGCATTCAGGGCGGCGTGGCCGGCCTTCATCATCTGGTAGCCGATCTCATAGTCGAAGGCGCCTGCCGGGTCGACCTTGAGCGACACGGTGTAGGCGTCGTCCTTGCGCTGGCCCAGCGCGCCCTGTTCCGCGGTGTAGTGGAAATAGCCTGCGCTGGCGCGCACGATGCCCCACACATAGTTGCCGCCAGCCGAATAGGTACGGTTGCGCTGGCCATTCACGTTGGCCTGCGTGAAGAAGCTCGAGACGTGGAAATTGCCGCCGTTGTAGCCCAGGGTGACGGTTTCCGTGGTGTTGCGCGACGGCGCGCCCGGCACTTCGCCGAATTGATACGCCGCGCCGGCGGTCAGGCCGTTGTCGAACAGCTTCTTCCACACCACGCCATTGTCCATGCGGGTGCCGGTGGCGCTGCCTGCGTAGAACACCAGCTGCTTGAAGTTGTTGTTGTTGGTGTAGCCGCCTTCTTCCGTGGTGATGGCCGCCGGGCCGTAGGGATCGCCGTAGAGGCCGGAGGCCATCGGGTCGCGTCCGAGCGCATTCTGGCGGCCGAAGGTCAGCTTGCCGAAGACATCGCTGTTGATGCCGACCCAGGCGTCACGGTTGAACAGCACGCCGGGGGTGTCCATCGCGCCGTTGTAGCTCTGGAACTCGCTCTCCAGCTTGAAGATCACCTTGGTGCCAAAGCCAATGTCTTCCGCGCCGGTCAGGCCCCAGCGGTTGCCGCTGAACCAGGCGGGCTGGTGGTAGCCGGTGAGGCGATCGCCTTTTGCATTGGCGTTGCTGATGGTGCTGATGGTGGTGTCGATGAGGCCGTAGAGCGTCACGTTCGATTGTGCGTTGGCGTGGCCGGCAAAGGCCGCGCCGATCGCCAGCGCGAGGGCTGTGGTTTTGGTTTTCAAGTTGATCTCCTCGGGGCTCGCTAGTCTTGTCGATGATTCAGGCTGCTCGCGGGCCGGACGCGTGTCACGGCCATGAGCCAGCCCCTGCATCGTAGGCATGGCAAGCCTTCATCCAGCTTTCCCGCCGTTGCGCGGCTGGCTCAGGGAAAATACCGAGGAAACCAGACAAGGCAGGCGTTCAGCCGCTTGTCACCCGCGTGGCAAACGCAGCCGCATCGGCCAGCGCGCGGCGCGCTTCCGGCAGGAAAGGATGGTAGAGCTGCCACACGTGCGGCACCCCGCGCCAGATATGCAGCTCGGCGTCGCCGCCCGCCGCCTTGGCGCGTTCCACCAGCCGGCGCGAATCGTCGAGCAGCACTTCCTTGTCGCTGGCCTGCACATAGAGCGGCGGCAGCGCGGCCAGCGCTTCCGGGGCCGCGTAGAGCGGCGATGCCAGCGGCTCCGTGGCAACGGTGTCGCCCAGGTACAGGCGCGCGACGCGGGAGATCGAGTCGCCGTGGAACATGACGTCGTGGCGATCGTTGCTGCGCAAGGTTTCACCCGTGGCCGCCAGGTCGGTCCACGGCGAGAACAGCAGCGCGCCGGCGGGCAGGGCCATGTGGCGCGCTTGTAACGCGAGCAGCGTGGCCAGCGCCAGCCCGCCGCCGGCGGAGTCGCCCGCAATGACGATATGGCCTGGCGAGATGCCGAGCGCGAGCAGCGCGGCGTAGGCGTCGACCGCATCGTCCAGCGCGGCGGGGAAAGGGTGCTCGGGCGCCAGCCGGTAATCCAGCGAGAACGCGGGCATACCGGCCTTGCGTGCCAGTGCCAGCGTGAGCGGGCGATGCGTCTGGGGCGTGCAGAAGTAGTAGCCGCCGCCGTGCAGGTAGAAGATCGTGGGAGCATCCGCCGTTGCGTTGCCGTTTTCGCGCCGCGTCCATTCTCCCGGCAGCGCGGGATCCTCGGAGCGCTCGATGCGCCAGCCCGCGGGCACGCGCGCGTTCTGCCCGAACTGGGCCATCGCGCGGCGGGTGCCGGCCACGTCGATGTGCTCGGGTGGTGCGCCGCGCTTCAGGCGCTTTCTCAGTCCATAAGACAGCAACAGGTTCTGCAGGCTCATTGGTCTCCTCGCTTGGTGGTCAGGACTGGGTGTGGCTTGCCGCGCTCAGTGCGGCCGGCGCTCCGTCGGCTTGCGCTTGCGCGCAGGTGCGGGTACGGGCGCCGGTTGATCCTGCGCCCGCTGTTGTTCGGCTGCGCCGCGCAGCAGCCAGCTGATCAGCTGTTTGGATTGCTGGATGCGCAGGCGGCGTCCCTTGGCGTTATCTTCGAGGTAGTCCGTCGACAGGTGGAACAGGTAGGACACCACGTAGCCACAGAGGTCGTCGATGATGGGGCGCGACAGCCCCGGGCAGAGCTCCAGCCGTTCGATGTCTTCCGCCATCTCGCCGGCGATATCCGCCAGCACCTGGCGCACGGCTTCGCGCAGCGCGGGCTGCGGGCCGGTGCTGCCGCACACGCCGACAAAGAAGGCGTCCGGATGGGCATCGGCGTAAGCGAAGAAGGCGTCGCAGGCGCGGGTGGCGACCTCGCCGGGGTTGTCCTGCGCCACGGCCCAGCGCACCGCGCGCAGCATGGGCCGCAACTCGTTGCCGACCTCGGCCACGGCGGTCAGCGCCAGGTCTTCCATGTCGCGGAAGTGGCGATAGAAGGTGTTTGGGTTCAGCCCCGCCTCGCGCGCCAGCTCCCGCAGGCCGAGGCCGGCGAAGCTGCGCCTGGCTGCGGCCAGGCGCAGCGCTGCGTCGATCAGTTTGCGTTTGCCGCCGGCAACGTCTTCCATGGTGTCAGGCACAAAGTTGAGGCCGGGATACGCCGGCGTGAGTGAATCCGGTTTGGAATTGACACTCGGTCTACATTCGTCTACTTTGCTGCAAAAGTAGACGGTTGTCTACGTCGGCTTGCAGGGGATAGCCATGCAAGCCGGCAGAAAACAGAAAAACGAACAAGAGACACAAGGCAGCCCCTGAGCCCCTTGGCCCAACCCAGGCGTTTCGCCCGCCGACTACCATCTGGTGACCTGAATATGCAGCGCGTCTCCACTCCCGCCTCCGCCGCTCCGGCCGCAACCGCCGCAACCATGCCGGCTGCGCAGCCCGCACGCAAGCTCGAACCGATCCCGCGCGACCCGGGCTGGCCACTGGTCGGCAACCTGCTGCAGGTCACGCCGGGCAAGGTCGGGCAGCATCTGCTGGCGCGCAGCCGCGCCTTCGATGGCATCTTCGAGCTCGATTTCGCCGGGCGCCGCGTGGCGTTCGTGAGCGACGCCGCGCTGGTGGGCGAGCTGTCGGATGGGCAGCACTTTCGCAAGATCGTCGGGCCGCCGCTGTCGTACCTGCGCGACCTGGCCGGCGACGGCCTGTTCACCGCGCACGCCGAGGAAGAGAACTGGGGCCGCGCCCACCGCATCCTGATGCCCGCTTTCAGCCAGCGCGCCATGAAGGGCTACTTCGATGTGATGCTGCGCGTGGCAGACCGCCTAGTCGACAAGTGGGACCGCCAGGGCGCCGACACCGACATCCCGATCGCCGACGACATGACCCGGCTCACGCTGGACACCATCGCGCTGTCGGGCTTCGGCTATGACTTCGACTCGTTCTCGCGCGAGCAGCTGCATCCCTTTATCGACGCGATGGTCGGCGCGCTCGAGGAAGCCATGGGCAAGCTCACGCGCTTTGCGCTGCAGGACAAGTTCATGCACAAGGCGCACCGCAAGTTCGCCGACGATATCCAGTACATGCGCGAACTGGTAGACGACGTGGTGCGGCAGCGCCGCGCCGCGGCTGGGAAGGACGCCGGACAGCCGCCCGCGCACGACCTGCTCAACCTGATGCTGGAGGCGCGCGACCCCGACACCGACCAGCGCCTGGACGACGTCAATATCCGCAACCAGGTCATCACCTTCCTGATCGCGGGGCACGAGACCACCAGCGGCTTGCTGACCTTCGCGCTGTATGAGCTGCTGCGCCATCCCGGCGTCCTGGCGCAAGCCTATGCCGAGGTGGACGCGGTGCTGCCGGGCGACGCGCCGCCGGTCTATGCCGACCTGGCGAAGCTGCAGGTGATCGACCGCGTGCTCAAGGAAACGCTGCGCCTGTGGCCCACGGCGCCTGCCTTTGCAGTGGCGCCGTTCGAGGACACGGTGATCGGCGGGCGCTACCTGATCGCCAAGGATCGCCGCGTCTCGGTGGTGCTCACCGCGCTGCACCGCGACCCGAAAGTGTGGGCCGATCCGGAGACCTTCGACATCGACCGCTTCCTGCCCGAGAACGAGGCCAGGATCCATCCCCACGCCTACAAGCCGTTCGGCAATGGCGAGCGCGCCTGCATCGGCCGCCAGTTCGCGCTGACCGAAGCCAAGCTCGCGCTGGCCCTGATGCTGCGCAACTTCCAGTTCAGCGACACGCACGATTACCAGTTCCGCATCAAGGAAACGCTGACCCTGAAGCCGGATGCGTTCACGCTGCGCGCGCGCCGCCGCCGCGCGCATGAGCGCATCGTCGCTGCGGCTGCGGCCGATGCTGCCAGTGTGCAATCGCAACCCCCGGCGGTGCGCGGCAATGGCCAGCCCCTCGCCGTGCTGTGCGGCTCCAGCCTGGGCACCGCGCGCGAGCTGGCCGAGCAGATCCACGCCGGCGCGCTGGCGGCCGGCTTTGCCGCCACGCTGCGCGATCTTGACGAAGCGGTGGGGGCGTTGCCCACCGACGGGCTCGCCGTGATCGTGGCGGCCACCTACAACGGGCGCGCACCCGATTCAGCGCGGCGTTTCGAAGCCATGCTCGACGGCAGCAATGCCGCTGGCTATCGCGCCGAAAGCCTGCGCTTTGCGCTGCTCGGCTGCGGCAATTCGCAATGGGCCACGTACCAGGCATTTCCCAAGCGCCTGCATGAATTTTTCAGCGGGGCTGGCGCGGTGCCTTTGCTCGCGCGCGGCGAGGCGGATGGCAATGGCGACTTCGACCAGGCCGCGGAGTCGTGGCTCGCCGCGCTGTGGCAATCGCTGCAGGCGCTGCGCGTGGAGCAGGGCGCCGCACCCGATGCGGCGGGCGCCAGCCAGATCGAGGTGCGGCTGCGCGATATCGCCACCATCCGCGCCAGCACGCTGCCGCCGTCGACGCAAGCCTTCACCGTGCTGGCCAACACGGAGCTGGTCAACGATCCGGCGGGCCTGTGGGACTTCGCGCTGGAAGCGCCGCGCACCTCCACGCGCGACATCCAGTTGCGCCTGCCGGAGGGTGCCAGCTACGCGACCGGCGATCATCTTGCGGTGTATCCGCAGAACCTTCCCGCCACCGTGCGGGACCTGTGCGAGCGGCTCGATCTCGATCCCGATGCCATGGTGACGTTGTCGGCCGCGCTTGCATCCGCCGCGCGCGGCCTGCCGCTGGGCGAGGCACTGCCTGTGCGCGAGCTGCTGACGCATTTCATCGAGCTGCAAGATGTGGTGTCGCGCCAGACGCTGCGCACGCTGCTGCAATACACGCGCTGCCCGTTCACGCGCGCGGCGCTGGAGCGGCTCGGCTCGGACCACGCGCAAGACGGCTACGCGGCGCGCGTGGCATCGCAGCGGCTGGGGCTGGTGGATGTGCTGGTGAGCCACCCAGCCATTGAGCTCACGCTGCCGGGCCTGCTGGCCTGCACGGTGCCGATGCGCCCGCGCTTCTATTCCATCGCTTCATCGCCTGCGGTCACACCCGACGTGGCGACGATCACGGTCGGCACCGTGTGGTCGCCGGCGCTCTCTGGGCGCGGCATGTTCCGTGGCGTGGCATCCACCTGGCTTCAAGGGCTCGCGCCGGGCGCGGTGGTGGCGGCGGTGATCCGCACGCCCAACCCGGCCTTCGCGCCCGATCCCGATCCGGCGCGGCCGATGATCCTGGTCGGGCCCGGCACGGGCATCGCGCCGTTCCGCGGCTTCCTGGAAGAGCGCGCGGCGCAGAAGGCAGCCGGCCAGGCGGTAGCCGCCAGCCAGTTCTATTACGGCTGCCGCCATCCGGAGCACGACTGGCTCTACCGCGCTGATGTGGCGCGCTGGCAGGCCGAGGGCGTGGTGCAGGCGCATTCGGCTTACTCCACTACCGCTGCCCCCGACCAGCGCTATGTGCAGCATCTGCTTTGGCGCGATCGCGAAGCAGTGTGGACGCTGCTGCAGGACGGCGCCACGCTCTATGTGTGCGGCGACGGGCGGCAGATGGCGCCGGCGGTGCGGCGCACGCTGATCGAGATCGCGGCGCAGCAGGGCGGCATGAGCGAGGCAGCAGCTTCCGACTGGCTGGCGGGCATGGTGGCGCAGGGGCATTACCGCCAGGACGTGTTCAACTAGCCCAACCAGGAGCCGGTTGGCAGGATTCTGCGGATCAATGTCAGCCGCCATGGTCCCGCTTTTCGTACGCTCGGTGTCATCCCCGCCTCTTCTCACCGGAGCGCCCGATGGCACGTCCCGCGATGTCCCAAGCCCGGGTCCTGGCAATCTGCCAGGCCCTGTTCACCTCGGCCCTGTCGGTCGACCTGACCCTGACCGGGCTGGTCGGGTACACGCTCGCGCCCGACAAGGCGCTGGCCACGCTGCCGTTTGCGCTGATCACGGTGGCGTCGGCGCTCACCGCCATCGCGGCCGCCTTCCTGATCGAACGGCTGGGGCGCCGCATCGCCTTTTCCCTCGGCGGGCTGGCGTGCTGCGCGGGCGGGCTGGTGTCGGTGTGGGCCATCGCTCACCATGACTTCGCGGCGTTCTGCGTCGGCACGGCGCTGGTCGGCATGTTCCAGGCGTTCGCGCGTTTCTACCGGTTGGCCGCCGCGGACGCCGCCGCGCCTGTGGATAAGCCGCGCGCCATTTCCACCGTGCTCACCGGCGGCGTGGTGGCCGCCGTGTGCGGGCCGGCCATTGCCGCGTGGAGCAGCGACCTGATGGTGGCACAGCCCTTCGCCGGATCGTATGCAGTGGTCGCGCTGTTCGGGATGGCCACGGTCTTGCTGCTGGCGATTGGCTATCGGGAGCCGCAACCACACGCAGCTGCCACCTCGGCCGATCACGGCGCCGCCGCGCTGCCGGCGCGCCCGCTCGCCGAGATCGCGCGCCAGCCGGTGTTCCTGGCGGCGTTCGCCAACAACGGCATCGGCAACGCGGTGATGATGTTCGTGATGACCGCCACGCCGATCGCCGCGGTGGCGTGCAGCCATACGATCACGCAAGGCGCGCAGATCATCGAGTGGCACCTGGTGGGCATGTACGCGCCGTCGTTTTTCTCGGGCTGGCTGCTGCAGCGCTTTGGGCGCGGGCCGATGCTGATGTGCGGCATCGCGCTCGCTGCGATGGGTTCGCTCGTGGCCCTCGCATCGACCGCGCTGCCGGCCTTCTATGTCGCCTTGCTGTGCCTGGGCGTCGGCTGGAATTTCATGTTTGTCGGCGGCACCACGTTGCTCACGCAGAGCTACCGGCCCGCCGAGCGCGCGCGTACCCAGGCGCTGGCCGAATTCTCCGCCGCCGCGCTGACCGCGCTGGCCACGCTCGCGGCCGGGCAGGTGCTGTACCGCTACGGCTGGCAGGCGGTCAACCTCGCCGTGCTGCCCGCACTGGCGGTGGCACTGCTGGTCACGCTGGGCTGGCAGCGCAGCACACCGTGCGCGGCGGTGCTGGCCGGATAAGCGCCGGCGCCGGTATGATCGGCGGCAACCGCACTCGCGCACTCATATTCTCGCCCTGAGTCACCGTCCATGCCTGCCAGCCATCCCTTGCCGAATGATCCGCCGCGCATCGTCGTACTCGTCGCGCCGGACCCCGCGCAGGAGCTCGACGTGACCGGGCCCAGCGCGGTTTTCGGCCATGCCAACCGGCTCCCCGGCACGACCTCGCCCGCCTACGACATCCGCGTCGCCAGCGTGCGCGACGATGGCCTGGTGTGCACCGAAAGCGGCATCCGGCTGCTGGCCGACGCACCGTACCACCGCATCGGCGACATGCTGCCCGGGCCCATCGATACCTTGCTGATTGCCGGTGGCTCGGGCCACGCCGCGGCCGCCGATGATGCGCGCCTGATCGGCTGGATCCGCGAGCAGGCGCCTCACGTGCGCCGCCTTGGCGCGGTCTGCACCGGCGCGTTCGTGCTGGCGCGCACCGGGTTGCTGGACAGCCATCGCGCCACCACGCACTGGCGCCACGCTGCGCGGCTGGCCGAGCGCCATCCGCGGGTCCAGGTGGATCCGGACCCGATCTGGATCCGCGCGGGCGACCTGTACACCTCGGCCGGCGTTACCGCGGGCATGGACCTGGCGCTGGCTTTGGTGGAGGACGATCTCGGCCATGCCGCCTCGCTCGCCGTGGCGCGCGAACTGGTGCTGTTCCTGCGCCGCCCCGGCAGCCAGGCCCAGTTCTCCACGCTGCTGCAGGCGCAGAGCGCGCAAAGCCCCGAGTTGCGTGAATTGCAGGCCTGGATGGCGGAGCACCTGGCGCGCGACCTCTCGGTGCAGGTGCTGGCCGAGCGCGTAGCGATGAGCCCGCGCAACTTCGCGCGCGTGTTCGCGCGGCAGGTCGGCGAGACGCCGGCGCGCTACGTAGAGCGGCTACGGGTGGAAGCGGTGCGCAGGATGCTGGAGGAAGACGGGCGACGCCTGGATGGCATCGCCCGCGCGACGGGATTTGCCAATGCCGATGTAATGCGGCAGGCGTTCCAGCGTCATGTGCAGACCACGCCTGAGCGGTACCGGGCAGCGTTCCGGGTGAGGCCTGAGGCGCGGGAATAGCGAGCGCAAGCCGAAGCCGAACGAACAGGCCAAAACCATCGGACATGACGACGGCTGTCTCTCCCTCTCCCCTCAGGGGGAGAGGGCCGGGGAGAGGGGTGGCTTAGCAAGGAGCCACTTGAAGCGGAGCCCTCAGTTTTCTTCGATCCACAAAGTGTCCCGCGCTCAGCCCCGGGCTTGCAGTGCGGCAATGCGCTGCTCGATCGGCGGGTGGCTGGAGAACAGCGACAGCCACGACTTGCCACCGGCGATGCCCATCGCCTGCATATTCTGCGGCAGGCCATCGGGTTCCATCCCGCCCAGGCGGCGCAGCGCTGCCACCATCGGCGTGGGGCTGCCCATCAGCTTGGCCGCGCCGGCATCTGCACGGTATTCGCGATGGCGCGAGAAGGTGGCCACGATGATGCTGGCCAGGATGCCGAACACGATCTCGCATACCACCACCGTGATCATGTAGCCGATGCCGGGGCCGCTCGATTCTTCATCGTTCTTGCGCAGCATCGAATCCACGAAGTAGCCCACGATCCGCGCCAGGAAGATCACGAAGGTGTTGACCACCCCCTGGATCAGCGTGAGCGTGACCATGTCGCCATTGGCGATGTGGGCGACTTCGTGCGCGAGCACGGCCTCCACTTCGTCGTGCGACATGGTCTGCAGCAGGCCGGTGGATACGGCAACCAGCGAGCTCTTCTTGGTGGCGCCGGTGGCAAACGCATTGGCTTCGCCTTCATAGATGGCCACTTCGGGCATCGGCAGGCCAGCGCGGTCGGCCAGCTTCTGCACGGTCTGCACCAGCCAGACTTCGGTGCCGTTGCTGGGCTGGGCGATGACCTGCGCGCCGGTCGACCACTTGGCAATGGTCTTGGACATCAGCAGCGAGATAAAGGAACCACCGAAGCCCATCAGCGCGGCAAATGCCAGCAGCATGCCGAGGTTCAGGCCATTGCCGGTGAGGAAGCGGTTCACGCCCAGCAAGCTGGCGGTGAAGCTGAGGACAAGCATGACGGCGAGGTTGGTCGCCAGGAAGAGCAGGACGCGTTTCATGTTTTATGTGAGGAAGTGATCAATGCAATGGTGAAAACGGGGGCGCGCATCGCGAGCACGCGCAGCGCCATGCCAGGCGCGCCGCGTGCAGGAGACTAACGACAAGAAAACCGGGAACAAACAACGAGGGCGCGCAAGGCCAGCCTCGCGCGCGGGGGAAACTCAGGCGCTGGGAGGGCGCTGCTGAAGCGGGAGGTCGGGGTCCGGCATGGCGCCCGCGCGGTGCGTGGGCGCGCTGCTGCGGGCAAGCCCCGCGGCAAAGCGCAGGGGCGAGGCCGGCAACAGGGATTCGGCGAGGTCGGCGCCGGGCTGCGACGGATCCTTGGCGTCGCCGGCGTCAACGGGGCCGGGCGCTGCGCTGGCATCGACGGCGGCAGCATGAGCCGCTTCGTCCGCCGTGGCGCAAGCGGCTTCGTCTTGTGCCGCCTGCGCCAACGCGCTGCACGAATCCGCCTGCACCGCGTTGCCCACTGCGCACGTGCGCGCGCCTGCCCAGCTTTGGAAGGGCATGACGGCGAGCATCAGGAGCAGCAGCAGGAAGCGGATTGCGCGCACAAAAAATTGGGGTTGGGATCGCGTGTCAGGGAGGTTCGACACGAAATCGAGCAAAGAATTCTACAGGATGCCGCGCTGCGGCATGTTGTGGCGAAGGCACCACTTGGAAGCCCTCAGCCGAGGATCTTCCGCGCGGCATGCGTACCCCACCACGCCGCTTCCTCGAACACCGACACGCCGGACAGGTCCGCATGGGCAAACAGGATGCGCCCATCGGCCGCGCGCAGGGCCGCGGCACCGGCGTTGCCCAAGAAGCCCGTGCGCGGCGAGGCCATGGCGTGCCCGCGCACCGTGATCTCCACCGCGTCGGCGTGGCGCCAGAAGGCGCGCCCGTAGACCGTGCGCAGATCGGTGGTGGCGTAGTCCAGCAGCTCGGCGGCGCTGGCCTCGGCCAGCCAGCGGCGGGTGCCGGTGAGCGAGCGCGGCGCGGCGCCAGGGCTGGCCGCAGCGTCCAGCGGGCAGTACGCGGTAAAGACCGTGGCCGCTGGCTTTGCCTGCCGGATCAGTTGATGGGTACTCACCACATAACCCAGCCCGCGTCCGCCATGCACCACGTTATCCCAGGCCAGCGGCACGCCCGGCGCTTCCGGCGGGAAGCCCTGCAGGCGGAAGCTGGACACCAGCCAGGACGCGGTGGGCGGCAGGTGGCGCCCCGGGTCGAAGCCGAACTCGCGCAGCGGCGCCACGCGGGCAGCCACATGCAGGGGCATGGCGCAGATCACGCGGCGCGCGCGGATGCGGTAGAGGCGCGGCGGCTGGGCACCAACGCCGTCCGGCCACCAGGCGCACAGGACCGACACCCCACGGCCTTGCTCCTGCACTTGCAGCGCCATGCCGGGGCGGCGCCAGGGCTGGGCGGCAGGTTTGGCGCCGAGGTACGCATCGATCCGCGCCGAGAGCCGCGTCACCAGCGCATGCAATCCATCCGGCCAGGTCAGCACGGCGCCGTCGGCGGCATCGCTGGCATGGCCCGCGCGGCTGGCGAAGTAGTACAGGCCGGCCCAGGCCGAGATCAGGTCGTGCCCCGCGCCGTAGTCGTCGCGGCAGCAGTAGTCCACATAGGTGTGCAGGGTGGGCGCGGTAAAACCTTCGGCCAGCATCCATTGGCGCATGCTTTGCCGGTCCAGCACGGTCCAGGCCGGATCCTGCGAGGCCAGCGCCAGCGGGATGGCAAAGGCCTTGCGGCCGTCGCTGCCGCGCGCGCTCTTGAGTTGCTCGACGCGCGCGAGGAAGCGCGCGTGCTGCTTCGCTTCTTCGTCCGGTGCGGCGTCGCTGGGCAGCAGGCCGTCGTGCCACTTGCCGTCGAAGAACAGGCGCTCATCCGGCGCATGCACCAGCGCGCGCTCGTCGAACTCGGGCCGCGCGGCGAACGGGTCGCGCTGGATCACGCCGGTGTCGGCCAGCATTTCGCGGATATGCGTGGATTCGGGCGAGGGCAGCGGCAGGTAGTGCGCGCCGCGCGGGAAGGCAAGGTCGCCGCCGAAACTTCCGGCCGCCGCATTGCCACCAAACTCCGGGCCGTCCACCAGCAGGAAATCCTTCAGCCCGCCGCGCGCCAGCTGCCACGCAGCGCTGAGCCCGGCCACGCCACCGCCGAGGATGGCAACGTCGGTCACGATCTCGTCCTGCGGCGATACGCCCGACGGCCAGCTGGCGGCATCGCGCAGCGCGTGGCCCTCGGCCATGCCGGGGCGCAGCACCACGGGCGTGGGCTCGCGCAGGCCGACGCCAGCCAGGAAGCGACTGGCATCGTCGCCCAGCCGGTCGCAGCCTGACAACAGGCTCAGACCGGCCGTGCCCGCGCTGGCGATCAGGAAGCGGCGGCGATCCATGCCGGCTCCCTTTGCGGGCAAAGCAGATCAGCGAATGACATTGCGCCAGTCCTGCTCGAAATCAAACACCAGCGACTGCTCGTTGAGCCGGTTCGCGCGCGCCTCGCGCGGCGCCATGTCGGCGGGGAAGCGGAACATCAGCGCGGTGCTGTCGGCATCGAGGAACTTGAGCGGCACGGTGTAGCGCGTGGGCGGCGTGTAGTCGTCACGCTTGGCCGCAAGGATAAAGCCCCATTCGCCGAAGGACGGCACGTAGGC
Organism: Cupriavidus sp. CuC1; assembly: GCF_044627735.1. Classification (NCBI taxonomy): domain Bacteria; kingdom Pseudomonadati; phylum Pseudomonadota; class Betaproteobacteria; order Burkholderiales; family Burkholderiaceae; genus Cupriavidus; species Cupriavidus sp. CuC1. The sequence continues at coordinate 148,580 of NZ_JBIUHC010000004.1, forward strand.
GTGGTAGGGCCAGGTATGCAGGCCCGCCTCGCGCAGCGTGGCGTCAATATCCCAGAACGAGCGCGGCGCAAAGTACGGCGAGGTGGACTGCACCACCGCATAGCCCTTCTCGGCGAGATGGTGCGACATCAGCTTGTACATCGGCACCGAGTACAGCTTGCCCAGGCCGAAGTTGGACGGGTCGGGCAGGTCGACGATGATGGCGTCGAACATCTCGTTGTGCTGCTCCATCCATTGCGCGGCGTCGGCATTGACCACCTGCACGCGCGCGTCCTGGAGCGAGCCCTGGTTCAGTGCCACCAGCGGCTCGCTGCGCGAGAACAGCGTGGTCATGGCAGGGTCGAGGTCGACCAGCGTGACGTGCTCGATGTTCTTGTGCTTCAGGATCTCGCGCACGGCCAGCCCGTCGCCGCCGCCGATCACCAGCACGCGGCGCGCCCACGGCAGCGCCTGCAGCATCGGATGCACCAGCGCCTCGTGGTAGCGGTGTTCGTCGCGCGAGGAGAACTGCAGGTTGCCGTTGATATACAGGCGCATGTCATCCTTCCAGCGCGTGATCACCAGGCGCTGGTACGGCGTGCTCTCGCTATGGATGATCTCGTCGCCGAACATGCCGCGCTCGGCCCAGTGGGTCAAGCGCCCGGAAGCCAAGAAGCCGCCCGCCAGCAGCACCAGCACCAGGGAGGCGCGCAGCATGCGCGACATCACTGGCTTGAGCTCATCGCGGAAGATATGGATGGTGACGAGCGCCACGCCGGCGTTCAGCATGCCGAACAGAAAGCCGGTGCGCGACAGCCCCAGGCGCGGCGCCAGCACCAGCGGGAACACCAGCGATACCGCCAGCGCGCCAAGGTAGTCGAAGGTCAGCACGCGGCTGACCAGTTCGCTGAAGGCGGTGCGACGCGTGTTGAGCACGCGCATGACCAGCGGGATCTCCATGCCCACCAGCACGCCGAGCACGAACACCATGGCGTAGAGCGCGGTGCGAAAGGGCGCAGACAGCCAGGCGAACACCACGAACAGCAGCGCCGCCGAGATGCCGCCGAGCAGGCCGATCAGGATCTCGATATCGATGAAGCGGGCCAGCACGTCCTCGTCCTTCACATAGCGCGACAGCCACGAGCCCACGCCCATGGCGAACAGGTAGCAGCCGATGATGGAGGAGAACTGGAGGATGGAGTCGCCCAGCAGGTAGCTGGACAGGGCGCCGGCGATCAGCTCGTAGCCGAGCCCGCAGGACGCCACGATCAACACCGAAAGAACAAGGGTACGGTCGCGCATCGGGGGTAGGGGATCGGGGATCGGATAACAAGCCGGGCAGGGCAGGCGTGACGCTCAGGCGGGCCGCCGCGCGATGCGCAGCACGCCTGGCAAACCGGAAAAGCGCAGGACAAAACGCTGAAAAAAGTTGTGATGAACCGAAATGGACAACGGATATACTTGGGCGCTAACTGCCAACAATGCTGATATTGCCAATATGGCTTCACCGCTTACTGTTGCCGCAGCCCGGAACACCGTCGTAGAACCAGCCGGAGAACAACCAAGATGCAAGCCATCTACGCCTACGTGCTGCACCTGCTGGCCGGCCTTGCCTTGCTGGCAGTGTTCGTCGGAGTCTACACCAGGATCACGCCCTTTCGCGAGTTTGCGCTGATCCGCCAGGGCAACCTCGCGGCGGCGCTTTCGCTGTCGGGGGCGATGATCGGATTTTGCTTTACGCTGTCGTCCAGCATCCAGCACAACGACACCTTCCTTATGTTCCTGGTGTGGTCGGTGGGTGCGATGCTGGTGCAGGCGCTGGCCTATGCGGGCCTGGCGCGCGCGCTGCCCGACATGGACGCAGCGATCGAATCGAACAATATCGGCATGGGCGGCCTGATGGGCGCCATCTCGGTGACGGTGGGCGCGATCAACGCCGCCTGTCTGTCCTGATTGGACTGAACATGCTGGAACAACGCTGAGAACCTGGGGATTGCCATGAGCATCGGATCGTTCATCAAGAAGCAGTTTATCGACATCCTCCAATGGACGGAGGACACCGACGGCGTGCTGGCCTGGCGCTATCCGATGGAGGATATGGAAATCCAGTACGGCGGCAGCCTGACGGTGCGCGAGTCGCAGATGGCGGTGTTCGTCAACGAAGGCAAGATCGCCGACGTGTTCGGGCCCGGCATGCACAAGCTCACCACGCAGACGCTGCCGGTGCTGACCTACCTGAAGAACTGGGACAAGCTGTTCGAGTCGCCCTTCAAGTCGGACGTGTACTTCTTCAGCACGCGCCTGCAGATCGGCCGCAAGTGGGGCACCGCCCAGCCGATTACCATCCGCGACGCCGATTTCGGCATGGTGCGGCTGCGCGCCTTCGGCCTGTACTCGTACAAGGTGGCAGACGCCGCCAGGTTCTATACCGAGATCAGCGGCACGCGCGCCGAGTACACCCGCGACGAGGTGGAAGAGCAGTTGCGCAACCTGCTGATCGCCACCATGACCGCCACGCTGGGCGGCGCCTCGGTGCCTTTCCTGGACATGGCCGCCAACCAGGCGCTGATGTCGCAGACCATCCGCGACAAGCTGGTGCCCGAGTTCGAGCGCCATGGCGTGGCGCTGGACAATTTCGCGGTGACCAATGTGTCGCTGCCGGAAGAACTGCAAAAGGCCATCGACACTCGCATCTCCATGGGCATGATGGGCGATATGGCGAAGTTCACGCAGTACCAGGTCGCCACCTCGATCCCGCTGGCCGCGCAGAACGAGGGCGGCGTGGCCGGACTTGGCGCCAGCCTGGCGGCCGGCGCGGTGATGGGCCAGGCGATGGCGGGCGGGCTGGGCGCCGCCGCGGGCGTCCAGCCTGCCGCACCC